>CALFIA010000001.1 GCA_937876275.1 uncultured Actinomycetes bacterium
CTTGTTGCTGGCAATGGACTGGGACAACCTTGCGCTCACCGAGCAACTCTGTCCCGATGCCCATCGCCGCAAAGTACGCCGGCTGACCGAGTTCTGCCAACGCCACGAAGCGGCGGTGGTACCCGACCCGTATTACGGCGGCGACGCCGGCTTCATGCACGTGCTCGACCTGATCGAAGATGCCTGCGATGGCCTGCTCGCGCATGTGCAGCAGTTGAGCGTCGGCTCCCTCAACTGGGGAAATCTGCGCGGAGATCTCGGCCTTGATCGATCTCAGCGACAGCGGCGCCCGGCTGGCAATCGTGCGTGCCATGGCAAGGGCCGCCTCGCGGGCCGATGCGGGGGAGTCGCACAGGGCATTGACCACGCCCAAGCGTTCGAGTCGGGCGGCCGGAACGGGCTCGCCGGTGAAGAACATCTCTCGAGCGATGTTGACCGGAAGTGCGGCCAGGAAGTCCGCAATGCCAGCGGTGTCGTAGGCGACCCCGAGTTTGGCGGGAGTAATGGCGAACGATGCCTCGTGGGTCGCGACGATGAGGTCGCAGGTGAGAGCGAGATTGCAGCCGCCGCCCCACGCTCCGCCGTCCACAACGGCGATGACCGGGATGGGGAGGCCACGCACAGTGGCGAGCGCGCGATCAAAGGGTCTGATAGCCGGGTCGGGCATGGAGCCGTCGGTCGGCAGTGCGGTGATGTCGAATCCGGCACACCAGACTCCCGATGCGCTCTGGGCGCCGATTATCACTACTCGAGATTCGCGCGCGGCCTGGCCTAGTGCATCGATGAGTTCGGTGAGGAGTTCATCGTTGAGGGCATTGCGGCGCTCGGGGTTAGCAAGATCAATCTGCGTGATGAATTCGTCGGTAGAGACCGACAGGAAGCCGAACTGAGGCAAGAAGTGACTAGCGCTCGTCGACGGGCGCGACGGCAGTCAGCTTGTGAGTCTCGTCGACAACCTCGGCCGCCTGCGGACGCAGCTTCTCCTCGTGCGCATTCCAGTGATGGCTGCAGAAGAGGAGGTCAGAACCGCCGGGGAGCACGACGCGCACGTAGGCCTGGGCACCGCAGCGATCGCAGCGATCGGTAGCACTCAGGACAGGAGTAGCGAATGTCGTGGTCATGCTCTACCTCCGTAATCGGCCAGTTCTTAACTGGAGTAACAGTCTCCCATGGTGGTGCTATTCCCGAGTCGCCACGCCGACCGCGTTCGCCCACAGCGCAGGGAGTTCGTGCCCTTGTGAAATCCTTCACGTCAAGCTGCTGACACCATGTCGGTCAGCCGATCTGTCGCCCCTGCGCAATAGGTTCACGTCATGGCTTCCGCATCCAAGACCTCCGCGCCGAAGGAGCCCTCGGGCTACTCGGCCAAGAACCTGGCCGTCCTCGAGGGCCTGGAGGCCGTGCGCAAGCGCCCGGGCATGTACATCGGCTCCAATGACGGCCGCGGCCTGATGCACTGCCTCTGGGAGATCGTCGATAACGCGGTCGATGAGGCACTGGGCGGCCATTGCTCGTCGATCATCATTACCTTGCATCCCGATGGCTCGGCCGAGGTGGCTGACGACGGCCGTGGCATCCCGGTCGACATCGAGCCCAAGACCAAGCTCACCGGCGTCGAGGTCGTGCTGACCAAGCTGCACGCCGGCGGCAAGTTCGGCGGCGGCTCGTACGCGGCGTCAGGTGGCCTCCACGGCGTGGGCGCCTCGGTCGTGAACGCCCTCTCGGCTCGCCTTGATGTCGAGGTCGACCGCGGCGGCAAGATCCACGTGATGTCCTTCAAGCGCGGCGTGCCCGGCATGTTCGAGGGCGACGGCCCCGATGCCGAGTTCACCAAGAAGAGCGGCCTTCAGATCGGTGGCAAGTGTCCGCGCACGCGCACCGGTACCCGCGTGCGCTGGTGGGCTGACAAGCAGACCTTCACCAAGGATGCTGCCTACGATCGTGAGCAACTGCGCGACCGGGCGATCCAGAGCACCTTCCTGGTTCCCGGCCTCAAGATCAGCGTCCACGACCTTCGCGATCCCTCCGACATCCTCGAGGAGACCTTCCAGCACAAGGGCGGCATCGGCGAGTACGTCGAGTCGATCTCCACCGGCGAGCCGGTGTGCTCGGTGATTCGTCTCCAGGGCTCGGGTCACTTCGCCGAGACCGTGCCTGTCCTCGATGACAAGGGCCACATGCACTCGCAGGAAGTGCAGCGAGATCTCGGCGTCGATATCGCCCTGCGCTGGGATACCGGCTACGACAGCAACCTGCGCTCCTTCGTCAATGTCGTGGCGACGCCCAAGGGCGGCACGCACGTCACTGGCTTCGAGCGCAGCATCGTCAAGGTCCTCAACGACCAACTGCGCGCAGCCAAGATCCTGCGGGCAAA
>CALFIA010000002.1 GCA_937876275.1 uncultured Actinomycetes bacterium
AGATCTACACAGGCGAAGACACTCTTTCCCTACACGACGCTCTTCCGATCTCTCCACCGGAGTTTGGCGACGGCGGGCTCGTGGCGGTGAAGGTTGCCGAACGTGCAGTGGGGCTGGAGACAACACTGTAGGTGCCTGCTGCTACCGGCGTGTAGGTGCCGGTGCCGTTTCCGCTGGCATTGACGGTCACACTCACGTTGGTCATCGAGGCATCGGGAGCAGTCACCATCACGGTCTGAGTTGAGCTCGCAGGAAAGCCAATCAGCGTGATCGTTGAGGCCGAGCCGACTGTGCCCGATGTGGCCGTCATCATCGGTGATCCCGCAGGCGCATCGGTTGAGCGCGATCCGGTGAGCTCGAGTGAATTGCCGATCGTGTTATGCGCCGCGATGGCGAAGGTGTGCCAGGCAGATGAGGTGAGGCCGGTCGCGGTGTACGAGGTCACAAGGCTTACGTCGACTGACGCGCCACCGTCGACGCTCACGTAGTACTTGTCGATACTCGCCCCGCCGCTGTAGACGGGGGGAGTCCAGCCCGCCGTGATGGCACTCGATGTCACGCCGGAGAACACCAGGTCGGTCGGTGCATCCGGCGTGGTGGCGTAGGTCGCCTGGTTGCCGGTGAGCGCCGTGGAGGTACCTGCTCCGTTGACGACATAGACGGCGAAGGAGTGGGAGACACCGGGAGCCAGGCCGGCGGCGGTGTAGGTGGTCGTGGGCGACCAGGTGAGCGTGCCGCCGTCGACTCGTACCTGATAGCCCAGGGTCGGCCAGCCGGTCACGGGCGACGGTGCTGTCCAGCTTGCGGTGATCGAGCTCGAGCTGATGCCGCTGAAACTGAGGTTGGTGGCCGGACCGGTGGGCGTGCCGGGGGCCGTGGTTTGCTGCGAGCCGATCAAGGGAGCCGAGGAGCCGACCGCATTCACGGCAGTGATGCTGACGTTGTAGGTGTGGCCCGCGACGAGTCCGGTCAGCGTCTGCGACGGGCTCACGACGCGGACTGCACCGCCGGGAGTCGACGAAGCGTCGTAGGCGACGACGTCATACCCCAACAGTGACGAACCTCCATCGTTCGTGGGCGGGCTCCAGGTCAAGGTCATCTGTGTGGTCGTCACATCCGTGAAGACCAACGAGGTGGGTGATCCGGGAGCAGTGGCAGCAGGCGCGATGAACTGAATAACTACCTGGCCATCGCCTCCCGCACCGGATGTTGCCACGCCGCCGGCGTTAGCTGCCGAGCCAAAAATGGCACCGACTGGCGCGAAACTTCCGCCGGCGCCGCCGCCACCTGCGAGGGTGCAGCCGTAACCCGGGCCTTGCCAGTTGCCCGCGCCGCCGCCGCCGTAGCCACCACCACCTCCGCCGCCACCACTCGAAGCGCCGCCGGCGCCGTAAATGCCATTGCCGCCGTGACCGGTATAACTCGCTGAGCTGGCACCAGGATTACCCGTGCCGCTGGTCGTGCCCGCTGAGCCGCTGCCCGTGGCATTACCGCCGCCACCACCAACAGCGCAGCTGCCTCCACCGTTACCACCAGTTCCTCCGATGATTCCTGCCGCTGAGCCGCCGTAGTAATTGCCACCACCTCCGCCGCCACCAGCGACGATTGCTGGAATTCCGCCACTAAGAACTGCGCTGGAGCCGCCACCACCTCCGCCGTAACCGCCGCCAAATCCCTCTCCGTAAAAGGCGCCTCCTGTGCCGCCAGCTCCGTAACCTGCGCCGCCTACGTTGCCTGAGTCACCGAGCCCTGAGCCACCGCCAGCGCCGACATAGATCTTGAGCACGTCTCCGGGCGACACCGAGAGCGTCGCGTTCACGCGCGCTCCGCTGCCTCCGTTGCCGAGCCCCACGTTCTTGCCGCCACCAGCACCATCGGCCGTCACATTGATCGATGTCACGCGGGCCGGCACGGTGATCTGAACGAAGCCGGAGCCTGAGGGTGCGCAGGTGTAGGTGAGGCCCGCAGCGACAGAGCCGGTGCATGACGGCACAGCGAGCGCGGAGGGAGCCGCAATGATGGCCAGACCAGATGTCGCGACCGCGAGGCTCACGACGATGGATAACTGACTTCTGATTGCACGCATGAAAACCCCTATCAATGCGGCGCTCGCAGGTGGGGGTGAGTGCTCGCCTCTTCAGTCTCAGGTTGCGGGGGCACCAGGGGCGAACGCGAGGTGGGCATTGCCTCAGGTCGTCGAAGAAGAGGACGCGTGCACCTGGGGAAATACCCAGGTCGCCCTCGGCAGGCACGCGATGTCGGGCATGCTCGGTACGTGGCCAGTACGAGGGTTCTTGTCGTCGATGACCATTCGTTTGCACTGGGCACCTTGACCGCGGCCCTCGCGGGTCGGGGAGTTGACGTACGCGGCGCTGCCACGGCGCGCGACGCGCTGGCCCTCGCGATCGAATCGCGCCCGAGTGTCGCCCTCCTCGATCTCGACCTCGGTGCCGGTCCGACGGGAATTGACCTGGCTCATGCCCTTCGTCGTGCTTTGCCGGCCATCGGAATCTGCATTCTCACCACTTTTCGTGACCCCCGCCTCGCAGGCACGGGCATTCCGGTGCTGCCTATCGGCACCGCCTATGTATGCAAGGCCGACTTCACGAACATCGATAACTTGATCGCGACGATCACCACGCTCGAACACGCACCGCTCACCAGGAGGAACCCGCTGCAGGGCGCCGCAGGTCCGACAGTCGC
>CALFIA010000003.1 GCA_937876275.1 uncultured Actinomycetes bacterium
CCGTGGTGGCGCCGGCGTGGCTGTCGCATACGAGAGGCTCCGCACTCTTCCTGGCGCCAGCGACGGGACTTATCGGACGATCTCGACCAGGCAGTTCAGCGCTTCGATTCCAACCTACTACGGGGTCGACACGTTCGACGGTCTTGTTCACGCGTATCCATACCGCCGACATCTCTTCATCGCGTCCGCCATGTATGAGCCCCCGATCGCCAACCTCAACACCGGCTGGCACGTGTTCTTCGACTTCCCCAACAAGCTCGACCTGAACATGTTTCGGCTAGCGGGCGTGAAGTATGTTGTGTCTTCGAAGGAGATTCAGAACCCCGAACTGAAGCTCATCGGCAGCGACCCTTCGACCCTCGCCTCTGGCTTGGGTGGCGCCTTACACGGTCAAGTCCCGTTGACGCCACCCGCATACTACTACGAGCTCGCGGGACCGACCTGGCCCCGGGTCTTCGCAGCAACCGAGATCCGCATTAGCGAGCACTCGATCACCGATCAGAGGTTCTACGACGAACTGAAGACGATTGGCCTCGGATCGGTTCTTGTCGCAGCAGACGACGCAACGCCCACACTCTCGGGGTGGACAATCAATCCTGGCCTCAAGATCTTATATCGGTTCACTGAGGCTGGCGTCGAACTCGATCTCGGGCCGGGAGGCGGAGTCATTTTGATCAATCAGGTGCACACGCCCGGTTGGGTGGCCAAGTGCGGAGGAGAAACGTTGCCGGTCGTTGCCGTAAACGGCATAATGATGGCACTCTCGGTACCAGAGCAGTGTACGCGAGTCACAATGCACTATGATAATTTAGCATGACCTTCCGTCGTAGCATCGATGTCATTGTCCCCGTTCTGAATGAAGACGCGATTGTCGGTAAGACAATCGATCGGACGCTCGCCGCGCTCAATGAGGCCCCCGACCTCGAGTATGGCATCATCATCGTGGACGACGGTTCCACCGACCGGACTTGGCAGATCATTCAAGAGGTGTCCGCCAAGGATCCGCGCGTTCGAGGAGTACGTCTCTCTTGCAACTTTGGTCATGACGCGGCTGTCTTTACTGGCCTCATGCATAGCGATGCCGACGCTTCCATCACGATGGACTGCGATGGCCAGCACCCCTTCAGCCTCATTCCTACTATGATCGCAACCTGGCGCGAGACCGAGTCCGAGGTTGTAAACGCAGTGAAGAGCGATCGGGGGAAGGAATCGGGCCTCTACCGGCTATTCGTAAGGGCCTTCGGTAACTTCCTCAGCGACGTGATGAAGGTCGACCTGCAGAACGCCACCGAGTTCAAGCTCGTTGGCCGCAGTGCCCGCGAAGCGCTGCTTCAGTGTGGAGACCACTACTTCTTCTATCGTGCCTTGGTGCCGTGGATCGGCTTCCAGCAAGTCAACCTTCCATTCGAGGTGGGTGAAGGCATGCGCGCGGGGCGCCACTGGACCTTCCGCTCGCTTGTCGGATTCGCCGTGTCCGGAATGGTCATGTTCAGCGACTTCCCGCTCAGGGTGATGCTCTACCTCGGGCTCGCCGTGATGGCGCTCTGCACCGTTTTGTTCGTGATGCTTATCTCAGCCTATCTGTTTGGGGAGGTGGCCGATGGCTACCCTACGCTGCTGGCAATCGGGCTACTTAACGTCGGCGTGGTCATGACAGGATTAGGCGTCATCGGCATCTACCTGCGCACAACGCTCAACCAGACCAAGGGGCGGCCGCGCGCCATCGTCCGCGAGACAGCCCGCCTAACTACCGAAAATCGCTACCTCTAGATGGATATACACGCGCTCCTCCAGACGTACCCCAGAAAACGGGGCGCACTCCCCGAGGCGTATCACCGCGTCTACGAGGATGCGTACGTGAACAGCCGCGAAGGTCAGACGATTTTCACGCGCATCTCGCTTTGGCTGGAGCAGTGGATGCATTGGCAGGCCATTCGCGCACCCCAGACCGCGCCACTTCTCGAGATAGGGGCCGGTACGTTGAACCATGTGCCCTATGAAGACGGGACCGCGCCATATGACATTGTCGAACCCTTCGAGCGCCTATATGCGGGCAAGCCTGAACTACAGAAGATCCGGACGGTCTACGCCGACACCGCCGACATTCCGCCTGGACCGCACTACTCCCGTATCGTCTCGATAGCTGTCTTCGAGCACATCCCCGACCTTCCTGAAGTAATTGCGCACACGACTCGCATCCTTCAGCCCACCGGCGTCCTACGAACCGGGATCCCGAGCGAGGGAGGCTTTCTCTGGTACTTGGCTTGGCGATTTGGGACGGGATTAGGATTCTGGTTGAAGTACCGGCTCTCCTACAAGCCGTTCCAGAAACATGAGCACATCAACACGGCCGCGGAAATCGAAGCCGTCATTAAGCACCACTATCGCACAGTGACGATCCAACGCTTCCCGCTAAACCATCGGCACCTGAGCTTCTACACGTTCGTCGAAGCGCGGGATCCAATTCCCCAACCTTAGCTCGGTGGATCAGCGTGGAAGACCGCCAGCCAGCCGCATCGCTTCCGAGCACTGCTCTGCCTTTGGCCAACCGGCGCGCCCGTGTCTTCACTGTCCTGAAGATCGCTTCCACCTCTGCGATCCTTACATGGCTGCTGTGGTCTGGCCGTTTGGATTTTACGGAACTGACCAATGCCAACCTAGGACCGGTGTCGATTGGTCTTTGCCTCGTTCTCGGTGCTGCATACTTGTTAACTTCGCACGCGC
>CALFIA010000004.1 GCA_937876275.1 uncultured Actinomycetes bacterium
CGGCATACGAGATACACATCGGTGACTGGAGTTCAGACGTGTGCTCTTCCGATCTCAGACCACTGAGTGGTTCACCTTCGACGACGAGGCGCAGCCCGAGCCGCTCCTGCCACGACGCTTCCACCATGTGACCGCTGTTGTCGTCACGCACAACGGTGGCACGTGGCTGCCTGCCGTGATGAGCACCCTGGCCAGTCAGACACGACCGGCCGACGGTGCCGTCGGCGTCGACACAGGTTCGACGGATAACTCGGCTGCAGTGCTGCGCGCCACACTGGGCCTCGACCGAGTGATCACCACGGCCAATGAAGGCTTCGGTCACGCGGTGCGCACGGGCCTGGAGCGCGTCGGCCGCATCGAGGTGCAGGAGGGCGACGAATTCGCCGAGCTCATCACCTGGGTCTGGCTGCTGCACGACGACAGTGCACCTGACCCCGGTTGCCTTGAGGCCTTGCTGAATACGGCAGATGACAACCCGAGCGCTTCGATCCTCGGCCCGAAGATCCTTGGCTGGCACGACCGCCGCCTGCTTCTCGAGGTCGGCGTCAGTATCACCGGCGCCGGCCGTCGCTACACCGGTCTTGAGCGCGGCGAGCACGATCAGGGCCAGCACGATGGCGTGCGCGACGTGATGAGCGTGAGCTCTGCCGGCATGCTCGTGCGCCGCGATGTCTGGGAGCTTCTGCAGGGTTACGACCCGCAGGTGCCGTTCTTCCGTGACGATCTCGACTTCTGCTGGCGTGCCCACCGGGCCGGCGAGCGGGTGATCATCGCGACCGATGCTGTGCTGCACCACCGCGAGGCGTCAGCCCACGGCCGTCGCCTGCGTAGCGGCAGCGATGAGGCCGAGCAGCGCCCGCATCGTCTCGATCGTGAAGCGGCTGTGCACGTACTTCTTGCTCAGTCAGGCCGCGTAGCGGGCATCTTCGTGGCCTTGCGGCTTCTCCTCGGTAGCGCGTTTCATGCACTTGCCTACATCCTCGGCAAGGACTTCAAGAGCGCCCGCGATGAGATCGGTGCGGTGCTCGACGTCGCCCTCCACCCCGGCCGCCTCGTGTTCTCGCGCGATCTCAATGCGAACACTGCTGATGAGCCCATCTCTATCGTGCGCTCACTTCGACCGACAACCGCATCACAGCTGCGCCAGGTGTTCGAGAGCGTGGTGGGCATCGCCTCGACAAGCGGTGCGTCGACTGAGCCCACGGTCAGTGCAATCGAGTCCGGTCCTAGCGATGACGACGCCGCCTTCCTCGACTCAGGCAGCCCCGGCCTACTGCGACGCATCTTCGTGCGCCCTGGCTTCATTCTCTTCGCCGCTCTTGCCCTCTTCTCGATCATTGCCACGCGCATGCTCTGGTTCGGCGAAGGCGTACTTCAAGGTGGCGCACTGCTCCCTGCACCACTCGGCGCCGGCGATGTGTGGGATTCGTACACGCAGGCCTGGCACAACGTGATGACCGGCTCGTCCACCCCGAGCTCGCCGTACCTGATGGTCGTGTTCGCGCTCTCGGTCGTACTTCTGGGCAAGGCGCCACTCGCGGTAAGCGTGCTGCTCCTGCTGTCGATCCCGCTGGCAGGCTGGAGTGCCTACTTCGTTCTCCGCGGAGTCGTCAAGACTCGTGCTATTCGTGTCTGGGCCGGTATCGCCTACGGCCTGCTGCCCGCGGTCACCGGGGCGATTTCCTCCGGCCGACTCGGTACCGCGATTGCGGCAGTCGCGATTCCCTTCGCCATTCGAAGCTTCATGCGCATTACGTCGCCTGGTGGCACCACTCGGCGCGCGGCAGCGACTGCGTTGCTGATGAGCCTCGTGATCGCCGCGGCACCCGGGCTATGGCTGATTGCCGTGATCTTCGCGCTCATCATCGTCATCACTCGCTGGACTGGTGTGCGTGGTCTGTGGACAGACGTGAATCGCCGACTCCTGATTGCTGTAGTCGGCCCGCTGCTGATCCTGTTCCCGTGGTCGGGATACCTGATCACGCACCCTGTGCTCTTCTTGCTCGAACCAGGTGCCGCAAACATCGCTGCCGGTGCTGACCCGAATGTCACGCCTCTGCAGGTGCTCATGCTGCATCCGGGTGGTCCGGGCGCCGTGCCGATCTGGCTCACCATCGGCATCGTGCTCGCCGGGTTCCTGGCCATCCTGCGCTCGGAAAAGCGTCGCGAGGTTGCTGCCTGCTGGATTCTTGCGTCGCTCGCATTGCTGCTTGGCATCGTGCAGAGCGTGCTCACCGTGGCACCTCCCGGCTCGAGCGTGCCGCTTCACCCGTGGCCAGGCCCCGCAACACTTGTTCTCGGATTGTGCTTCATCGCTGCTGCAGCTTTCGCGGTCGATGGTCTGCGCGAGCAGATGGCCGATCGTTCATTCAGCATTGCGCAGCCGATCGCTGTCATCGTGGCTGTTGCTGCCGCAGCAGCACCATTCATGATCGCTGTTGGCTGGTTCCCCGAGGCACAGGGGCAAATGCGTCGATCACCAGCGGAAGCCGTGCCTGCATTCGTTGCCGCCGATGCCGCAACAGCAGATGCGCCGCGCACGCTCGTCCTGACCCAGGATTCCTCGGGCGGTGTTGCCTACAACCTGATCAACGGAGCCGGGCCAGTACTCGGTGACGCGGATGTGAGCCCGGGCGTGGAGGTTCTGAGCCAGCTCGATACGCAGGTAGCTGCGCTCTCGTCCGGACGCGGTGGCGATGAGGTCGACGCTCTCGCAGGCTTCGGCGTGCGGTACGTGCTGCTGAGCAATACGTCGACCAAGAACATCGTCTCTGTACTCGATGCGGAGCCTGGTCTGCGCCGACTCTCCACATCGGGCGGCGAAGTCCTGTGGCGCATCGCAGGCACGACATCGCGTGCGCGTTTGATCGCCGGCACTGATCAGGCCTCCGTTCCGCTGGCGTCGCCCGCATCGGTCGGCACGAACCCTTACATCGACGTCCGCGTCGCTGATGCTCCGACGTCGAGAACCCTCATGCTCGGTGCGACGACCGATGGCGGTTGGCGAGCTGTCGCCACGGATGAGCGCACTCGCGAATCGGTGCAGCTTGAACCCGTCGAAGGATCGGGTATCTATTCGTGGTCTCAGTCATTCGAAGCACCCGCTGGTAACCCCGTTGTGACAGTCGAATATGAAGGCGGTCTGCGCGCTCAGGCAATGACCGTGCAGCTGATCATCTTCCTGGTGTTCTTCGTACTCGCACTTCCGTCA
>CALFIA010000005.1 GCA_937876275.1 uncultured Actinomycetes bacterium
GCAACGGCAAACACCGTCGGGAAGATGTCGAAGCGTGCGACGAGAACAGGGCCGACAGCCAGCCCGCCGATCACCCAGGCCCAGGCGCCGTTGAAGCGGCCGACACCTGTTTCGTTGCGGCCGGCGTTCATGAGCAGGAGCAGAAGTGCGAGGTCAGCGACAAAGGCGAGAACGACGAATCCGAAGACCGGATCAGGCCCGGTAAAACGCGAGAGCCAGAAGAGCACGCCGGCACCGGGCGGGTACTGCCAATAGGCATCGCCCACCGGGAACTGACGATTCGAGAGCAGGATCGTCCAGGTTGAATACAGGCGCACATCGGGCAGGAAGTTATCGGCCCAGATGAGCACCTGAATGAGGATGAGAAGACGGCTGGTGAACCACGCGATCAGGACAGCGGGCACACTCGGCCGCCATCGGTTGATCATGGCGCCAGACTATCGAGTGCTGTCGATCAGTCCTTCGCGTAGAGCGCCGCGACTTCGTCGGCAGATTCCTTCATCACGACGCCGCGCTTGAGGCTCAGTTTCGCCGTGAGCTGCCCGCCCGCCTCAGTCCAGTCGACGGGCAAGATGGCGAACTTCTTGATCGCCTCGGCATGCGAGACCGCCTTATTCGCATCGTCGATGGCCTCTTGCACGGTGGCACGGAAGGCGTCGTCGTTCACGAGCGACTCGAGGGCGGTGTCGGCAGGGCGATTGTTCATGCTCAACCACGCGGGCAAGGTGTCGCGATCAATGGTGACCAGTGCAGCAATGTACGGCTGGGCATCACCGACGACCATGCACTGCGAGACCAGCCAGTGCGCGCGAAGTCGATCTTCCAGCACTGCCGGTGCCACGTTCTTGCCGCCGGCCGTCACCAGGATCTCCTTCTTGCGGCCGGTGATGCGCACGAATCCGTCGTCATCGATCTCGCCGAGGTCACCTGAATGGAACCAGCCGTCGGGGTCAATGACCTCCATCGTGGCGTCAGGGTTGTTCCAGTAGCCGGGGAAGACCTGCGCGCCCTTCCAGAGGAGCTCGCCGTCGTCGCCGACGTGCGCCGTGGTGCCGGGAATCGGCTGGCCGACGGTGCCGATGCGCAGGGCGTCGGGGCGATTTACCGTGACGGCCGCGGTGGTCTCGGTCAGGCCGTAGCCCTCGAGGATCGTGATGCCGATTCCGCGGTAGAAGTGACCCAGGCGTGCGCCCAGGGGAGCGCCACCGGAAATGGCCCACTCGACCTTGCCGCCGAGCGCCGTGCGCAGCTTGGAGTACACCAGCTTGTCGAAGACCTTGTGCTTCAGCGAGAGCACGATGCCGGGGCGACCTGTCTCCTGCGCGGTGCTGTAGTCGATGGCGACCTGAGCGGCGGTGTCGAAGATGTGACCCTTGCCTGCGGTGACCGCCTTCTGCTGTGACGAGTTGTAGACCTTCTCGAAGACGCGCGGCACGGCCAGCAGGAAGGTCGGCTTGAACGCGGCGAGCGCAGGCAGCAGATTGGTGATGTCAGGGGAGTGGCCCATGCGCACGCGAGCCAGGACACAGCCGTGCTGGATCGCGCGGCCGAACACGTGCGCAATCGGCAGGAAGAGCAAGGTCGAGGAATCCTTCTGCATGAAAACGTCTGGCAGACCATGCACGACGTTCTGCACCTCGAACATGAAGTTCTCGTGCGTCAGAACGCAGCCCTTGGGTCGACCCGTCGTACCAGAGGTGTAGATCAAGGTCGCGACGGAATCCGGATGCAAGGTTGCGCGGCGATCCTCCAAAGTCTCATCGCTGACAGACATGCCTGATTCGTTCAAGAGTGCAAGGTCATCACTCTCGATCACCCAGCAGTGCCGCACCTCAGGGGTACGTGGGGAAACCTCATCGAACAGTCGCTTGTTCTTCTGGCTCTCGGTGACGATGGCGACGGCACCTGAATCGGTGAGGATCCACTCCAGCTGCTCGGCGGAGGAAGTCTCGTAGACCGGAACGCTGATGGCACCGGCGTACCAGACCGCATAGTCCAGGAGGGTCCACTCGTAGCGGGTGCGCGACATGATCGCGATGCGCTGGCCTACCTCCAGGCCGCTGGCGATCAGGCCCTTCGCGAGGGCGCGGACCTCATCGAGGAACTGGACAGAGGTGACGTCATGCCAGGCTCCATCGCGCTCGACACTCATGATCGGCAGCTGCGGGTAGAGCCGGGCGTTATCGAGGATGTAGTCGACAACGCTTCCGTTCACGGGTGGGTTCACCCGGGCTGGGGTGGTGAATTCGCGCAGCACAGCCGTCTCCTCAGTTTGGGCTTTCTTGCCGATCACGTTACGCGATTCCCCGTCCCGCTCAGGGAGGTTCGGACAAGTAGGTATGCGAGTCATGGCATTGTGGGCCTATGCGGATTCATGTCGTCAGCGATGTGCATGGCGCCGCCGACGAGTTGGCCCGCTCCGCAGATGGGGCCGATCTGTTCGTCTGTCTCGGCGATCTGATCCTCTTTCTCGACTATGACAACCCCGAGCGGGGCATTCACGCCGATCTCTTCGGCCCAGATCACACTCGGGCCTATATCGCCGCCCGCACCGCCGGCCGGTTCGAGGATGCCCGTGAGATCAGCGCCGCTGCATGGGCGGGGCGAGGCATCGTCGATCCGAGGGATCGATGGGCTGTTCTCGAGGGGATGGTGGCTGCGCAGTACGCCGAGCTGTTCGCAGCCATGCCGACCCCCGCACTGCTGACCTACGGCAATGTCGACGTTCCGAGCCTGTGGCCTGACTTCCTGCGTGATGGCCATCGCGTGGTCGATGGCGAGGTGGTCGAGCACCAAGGCAAGCGCCTGGGTTTCGTCGGCGGTGGTCTGGTCAGCCCGATGCGCACTCCCTATGAGCTCACTCCTGAGGACTATGCGGCCAAGATCGAGAACCTGGGCGAAGTCGACATCCTCTTCACTCACATTCCGCCCAAGGTGCCCGAGCTCAACTACGACGTGGTGGCCCGACGCTTCGAGATCGGCAGTGCCGCGGTGCGCGAGTACATCGAGCGGGTGCAGCCTGATTACGCGCTGTTCGGTCATGTGCATCAGCCTCTTCAGCCTCGATATCGAATCGGGCGCACCGAGTGCCTGAATGTCGGCCACTTCCATGGCACGGGCGTCCCCTACGTGCTCGAGGTCTGAACCCGCGCTGCGCAGCACGGAGTAGCCTTCACTCATGGCCGAGCAGACGCAGTCCAGCATCGTGATCGATGCCTCACCCGCCCAGATCATGGCGGTTATTGCCGATCTCGTGGCCTACCCCGACTGGAGTGACGGCATCACGTCCGTGAAGATCCTCAGCATCTACGAGGATGATCGCCGACCGGCGGATGCTCGCTTCCAGCTGGCCTCCGGCCCCATCAAGGACACCTACGAGCTTGAGTACGACTGGGAGGGCGACCACAAGGTCACCTGGAAGCTCACCAAGGCCGATGTCCTGACAGCCATGGATGGCGCGTACGTCCTGATCGACAACGGCAATGGCTCGACCACGGTCGAGTACAGGCTCGCCGTCGACGTGAAGATCCCGATGATCGGAATGCTCAAGCGCAAGGCCGAGAAGGTCATCGTCGAAACTGCCCTGAAGGGCCTCAAGAAGCGCGTGGAGTCCGGTGCGACTTCTGCTTCTTAGCGGCACCGGCGGAGCCGGCACGAGCACGATTGCTCGCGCGACCGCGCTTCAGGCGGTCGCCGACGGTGCTCGTGTTCAGCTCATCGACCTGGGCAATGTGCGAGAGGCCTCGGTAGCCCGCGCTGCTGCCGGCCAGTGGCTGGGAGCGCTCGCCGCCGACATCTTGGTGCTGCGTGATTCGGAACGAGTCCTACCCGAGGAGCTCGCCGTAGGTCCGGGCGTTGACGAGTTCCTAGCCTTGGCTGCAATCGCGGAATGCGCGAGTGATCAGGAGATTGACTTCGTCGTCGTGGACGTTGGGCCGTTAGGCCATCTCGCACGACTTCTCATGACGATCGACACCCTTGAGGTGATTGCGGCCGCCTTGATGACTCCGGCCATGGCCATCGCTCGTGACGATGTCGACACTCCGCTCAGCGAATTGCGTACTGAACTTCAGAACATTCGCGAATGTCTTCACAGTGGCGACACGGCGATCCGACTCGTGTGCTTGCCCGACGATCGCAGCATTCGAGAGCTCGAGAGCGCAGCGCTGATCGCTTCCCTTTACGGCGTCGACGTGGACCTGATCTACGTCAATCAGGTACCACGCGAGAAAGATGATTGGCCGAAGTCCTGGGCGTCATCTCGTCGTCGTCAAGCCCGGGCCATCGTGGAGAGCTCGGCGGCCATCCCCACTCGCATCCTGCCGCTGCGTGAGCAGCAGGGCGATGCTGTCGTTACGCGATTGCGCGTGGTCAAGAAGAACCGCCCTGTCTGGAGCCATCACGCCGAGTCAGATTCGGAGAGAGTCGAATCGACGGCAACGGGGTTCGCCTGGAACATTCCGGTGCACATTCCCTCCCGAGGTGAGTTGCGCATCTGTCGCACTGACGATCGCGCCATTATCGAGATTGATGGTGTGACGCGGGTGCGTGAATTGCCGTCGGTCCTGCGCCGTTGCATCATGACGCGCGCCGTGGCCACTCCGAACGGGCTCAGAATTGAGCTCGAGCCTGATCCCGACGTGTGGAGGAGCAATGGCTGAACGCTCGACTCCATGGTGGTTCTCCGGCGATTCAACGGCAGGGGAGCCTGCTTCCGGTGACTCATCGACGACTCCTGGCTCGACCAACCCTGGCTCTGCTGATTCCGGCATGAGTCTGGGCTCGTTGATTGCCGGCGCCCAACAACTCTTCGACTGGGCCTCGGAGCTCGTGCTGGCACCCCATGCAGTTCATGGCGACCCGCGCGAGCACCCCGACTGCCTGATCTGCAAGGGCACGGCCCTCGTGCAAGGCGTGCGCAGTGAGCCTGTCTCGCCGCGAAGCCCTCGTGAGATCACGTGGATCCCCGTGGAACGTCAAGGGTTCTAGGCTGTGACCGTGAGCAACTCCATTGGTGTCGATGTCGGCGGGACGAAAATCCTCGCCGGTCTCGTTGACGATGCCGGAAACGTGCTCACCACCGCGCGACGCCCCACGCCTGCTCATGATCCTGCGGCTGTTCTCGCAGTAGTCGCGGAGGTCGTGCGCGAGCTCATGGCCGAATCTGCAGCCCCTGTGGTTGGTGTCGGACTCGGCATCGCCGGACAGGTCGAGAACACGCGATCGACCGTGCTCTGGGCACCGAACCTGAAATGGTCGCGAGTGGAAGTGCGCGCGATTCTCGAGGCAGATCTCGGGATCACCGTCATCGCCGAGAACGATGCCAATGCGGCTGCCTGGGGCGAGTTCGTGTTCGGTGCAGGTGCCGATGTCGACGACCTCACTGTCGTGACGGTCGGCACCGGTATCGGTGGCGGAGTCATCGTCGG
>CALFIA010000006.1 GCA_937876275.1 uncultured Actinomycetes bacterium
CGCGACTGGTCTCCGCGCGCCCTCGAGGCACTTGGGCTTCCGGCGTCTGCCTTCCTCGCACCGGATGAGCCGGGAGCCGTGCGTGGCACCACTCCTGAAGGCCTGACCCTGGTCGGCGTGGCCACGCACGACACGGCGAGTGCCTTCATTGGTGCGCCGGTCGCCGATCGCGATCGCGCTCTCATCCTCTCCCTCGGCACCTGGGCGCTTATTGGCGCCGAGGTCGTCGGAGCGCTGCCAAGCGAGGCTGCCCGCGCGATCAATGTCACGCACGAGCTGGGGATCGACGGCACGACGCGAGTGCTCGCGAATGTGTGCGGCATGTGGCTGCTCGAGGAATGTCGCCGTGACTGGTCGCAGATCGACGGTCGCGAGATCGAGATTACCGAGCTCATCGACCTGGCGGTGCTCGAGCCCGCCTTCACCGCCATCCTCGACGTCGACGATCCCTCGCTGACCGTGCCGGGGCAGTCGGCCGAGTTCATCGCGGGCACGTTGCGCGGGAAAGCCCCGGCGAGCCGGGGGGCGCTAGTGCGCGTGATCCTCGAATCAATGATCGCTCGAATTGCCGAGCGTGCCGCGCAGATCGAGGCATTGTTGGGCAATGAGCGCGAGGTACTCCACGTCGTCGGTGGTGCCAGCCGCATCGATTTCGCGATGCAGGGTCTCGCCGATGCGACCGGAAAGGTCGTCGTGGCGGGGCCGGTCGAGGCCACGGCGTTGGGCAATGCCGCCGTGCAGTGGCGCACGCACGGCGATGTCGCATCGATCGCCGAGGCACGGGCCTTCATGTCGGCGATGCCGGGTATCCGCACCTTCGTTCCCGCGGTGGCTCAGGAGACCTGGCAGGATTACGCCCGCACTATGAAGGAGACCCCGTGACCAAGCGACGCCTGCCGCGCCCGAGCGAGATCATGCCGCTCATCGGCACCCCGGATCGTTCGAAGTCGCGGATCCAGCGCCGTCTCGCGCGCTGCGGAAGTGTCTGGGACGTTCGAGATCTCGCGCGCAAGCGCGTTCCGCCGGCCGTCTTCGACTACACCGACGGTGCCGCTGGCTCCGAGGCAACTCTGGATCGCTCGCGCGATGCGTATGCCCGAGTGGAGTTCACTCCGAGGGTGCTGCGCAATGTCGCATCCGTCGATACGCGCGTCGAGATGCTGGGCGCGGAGTCGGCTCTGCCCTTCGCTCTAGCGCCGACGGGCTTCACGCGCATGATGAATCATGCGGGCGAGCCGGCAGTCGCGGAAGTGGCGCGAGAGTGGGGGATTCCTTATGGTCTTTCGACTCTCGGCACCACGTCGGTCGAGGATCTCGCCGCGGCGGCCCCCGATACTCGTCGCTGGTTCCAGCTGTACGTGTGGCGCGATCGAGTGGCGAGCGAGGCACTCATCCGCCGTGCTGAGGCGTCGGGCTATGACACGCTGATTCTCACCGTCGACACGGCTGTGGGCGGAATTCGGCTCCGTGATGTGCGCAATGGCCTGACCATTCCGCCGCAGCTCTCGCTGCGGACGATGGCACAGATGGCGATGTTTCCGCGGTGGTGGATGAACGTCCTCACGACGGATCCGCTGGAGTTCGCCTCCCTGGATTCCACCGGTGGCACGGTCGGCGACCTTCTCACTCGAGTGTTCGATCCGGGCATCACGGCCGACGACATCAGCTGGCTGCGCAGCATCTGGAGCGGCAAGCTCATGCTCAAGGGCGTGCAGAGCCTTGACGACTCGATCATGGCGGCCGAGCTCGGTGTCGACGCCATCGTGCTGTCGAACCACGGCGGCCGCCAGGTCGACAAGGGAAATGTTCCGCTCGAGATCCTGCCCTCGGTCGTCGAAGCCGTGGGTGCGCAGCTAGAGGTCTACATCGATGGCGGCATCATGTCGGGTACCGACATCGTGGCCGCGCTGGCCTTCGGTGCTCACGGCACCCTGATCGGACGCGCCTACCTGTACGGCCTGATGGCAGGTGGATACGACGGAGTCACGCGGGTCGTCGAGATTCTCGACAAGGAGATTCGCACCACGATGCAACTCATTGGCGCTACCTCGATCGCCGAGGTGCGCGCTGCCCAGGTGCGGCTGCGTCCGTAGGGCTCAGCTGCGCAGCTCGGGAAGTGCGGCGATCTCGTCGAGGCTCTCGGGATTGGCGAGTGCCTCGCGTCCCTTCACGGGGCGACCATTCACGGCATTGCGCACCGCAACCTCGGAGAGCTTGCCGGTGCG
>CALFIA010000007.1 GCA_937876275.1 uncultured Actinomycetes bacterium
TCATCGGCTCGTGCAAGTTCGATCAGCTCTTCGGCGAAAGGCACACGACAGTCAGTCAACACCGCGCTCATGAGTTCAACTCCTGGAGGGCGAGTTCCACTTGCTCGGCATTCGGCACCTTGTGATGCCATTCAGCGCGATCCTCGATGAAGGACACACCCTTGCCCTTTGTGGTTTCAGCAATAACGGCAACCGGACGATCAGAGGGGGTCGTCAAGGCAGCCTGCAGGGCGCCGATGTCGTGGCCGTCGATCACCCGCGCCTCCCATCCGAATGCCTCTACCTTGAGATCGAGTGGATCAAGTGAATTCGTGTTCTCCGTGCGATCGCCTTGCTGAAGACGATTGCGATCGACGATGGCCGTGAGATTCGTGAGCCTGCGATGACCTCCGTACATGAAGGCTTCCCAGTTGCTGCCCTCCTGAAGCTCACCGTCACCGATGACGACATAGGAGCGACGTTCACTTCCCTGGAGCTCGGCCGCGAGGGCGCAGCCCAAAGCCACCGGGAAACCATGGCCCAGTGGGCCGGTGTTTGTCTCGACCCCGGGCACCTTGTTGCGATTGGGATGACCATTGAGTGCTGAAAGTGGCCCCGTGAAGGTTTCGAGCCAGTCCAGCGGGAAGAAACCCGATAGCGCGAGGGTCGAATAGAGCGAAACGGCTGCGTGCCCCTTGCTGAGTATGAATCGATCACGATCAGCCCAGTCAGGTCGACTCGGATCTACCCTCAAGACGCATCCGTACAAGGTCGCGAGGATGTCAGTGACTGAATAGTCACCACCAATGTGGCCAAGACCCGCCCGATTGATCGTCACCAGGGTGGTACGCCGGATCTCCGCGGCGAACTCGGCTATGTCCGAGTCGCTTGCGGGGCCTGCCCCATGGAGGCGAGTCCACCAATCGGCTGTCATTGTGAATATCCATTCACTCGCGAATATATGTTCACATTCTCTCGTCCCACTGGTCAGTGGTCAAGCAAGTGAGCGGCTACCTGCGTGTCAGTAATCAACACCGTCGCCCATCCGCCGAGAACTGCAGCCCGAATAGCCGATGCCTTGTGGGCTCCGCCGGCGACTGCGATCCGACGTGGTACGGCACGCAACTGAGTAGCTGACATTCCGATGACACGTGCCTGAAGCTCGCTATCGATATCGGTTCCGGCAACGTCGAAGTAGCGCAGGGCAATGTCGCCCACTGCGCCGAGTCTTCTGAGGGCATCAAGGTCTGACGCACCTACGGCGTTCCCGCTGCGTGCGAGCAAAGGCGAAGGATTGAGGCTGCCAATCCCCACGAGGGACACCGTGATGTCATCCCACTGCTCGGCAACTGAACTCACCCCCGCGTCTTGGCCAAGCACCGATGCAATAGTCGGATCAGAGACCACCGCAGCCGAGGGAACGAAGATCGGGCGCGCACCAGTGAGATCCGCAAGACGTGAGGTCAGCCTGGTGGCTTCCATCTGCACATCGGGGTTCCCCACGCCCCCGAACATCTGGATCACTCGGTCAGCTACCGGGCTGGTGCGCACCCTCATGCGATCGACCGCCGCGAGCAACGTGGAACTCCAACTCGAGATGCCAATGACATCACCACCGGTCAGAGTCGACTCAAGGTACGCAGCGGTGGCACCCCCGAGTGCCGCGATTGACTCGGATTGAGCATCATCTGAATCGACGATCACCACGTCAGCGAGTCCATAGGCCTTGGCGATCTCTTCTTCGAGATCTATATGGAGACCATCAGGAATCTCAACGATCGAGCGCACGATGCCACGCTCCTGCGCCTCCTTGAGCAGCCGGGACACCCGTGGTTGCGAGATGTGCAGGGCATCGCAAATCTCGCGCTGCTTTAGGCCGACCTCGAAATACAGGCGAGCTACCTTGGCGAGCAGCCGGAGGTGCTCAGGTGCGGCGACTGCGCGCACTGTCCGGGGGCTCACACCCAGAATCTACTTCTTGCGAAGGACGGCGAGGAACATTGCATCGGTGCCATGCCGATGCGGCCACAGTTGCACGGCTAACCCTTCGCCGCAGTCACTTACCTCAGGAAGAAGACTCCGGGCATCCTCTTGTGTCACGTCTGTTCTCTTGCGCAAGACGTCAGAAACCACGAATTCAGTCTCAGCCAGGTGCGGAGAGCAGGTGACGTAGCCGATGACCCCGCCTGACCGCGTGGCATCGATGGCGGCGTTCAGTAATTGACGCTGAATCGGCGCTAGCGCAGCCAGATCCTCGGGCGAGCGTCGCCACCGCGACTCGGGTCGTCGTCTCAGGGCCCCAAGGCCCGTGCACGGTACATCGACCAGCACACGATCAAAGAGTTGCTCACCCCAGGGGCGCGTAGACGCGTCACCGGTGATCACGTGCGAACGTGAGCTGTGCAGGGAGTGCGCAACGAGGTCAGCGCGATGGCTGTGCTGTTCGACCGCAGTGAGCAGTGCCCCGCGTTCTAGCGCGATTCCTTCCAAGATCGCGGCTTTGCCGCCTGGCCCCGCGCACATGTCGAGCCACGCAGTCTCGGAACCTTCGATTGCCGCACGAGTCAGCGCAAGCGCCACCAACTGGCTGCCCTCATCCTGAACGCCCACGACGCCACTTCGCACGTCAGGGAGGTCACCGGGCGCCCCCTTGATGAGGACTCCGGCTATCGGAGAGAGCGGCGCCGGCTCGATGTCGTCCATCGCCAGAAGTTCATCCACGGAGATTCGACCGGGTCGCGCAACAAGAACCGGTCTCGCGGCAGCGTTGTCGGCATCCAGGAGTTGGACAAGCTCCGAACGGCGCTCGCCAAGTGAGTCGGCGAGCGAACGAGCCACCCACTCAGGATGAGAGGTGCGCGCTGCTAGCGAACGAAGGTCATCACCCTGGACATTCAGCGCGCATTGCCACTGCTCGGTGTTGCGGGCGATTACCTTCCGCAACACCGCATTGACGAAACCAGCCCGGCCTTTGGCACCGCTCGACTCCCCTGCATCTCGAGCCAGTTCGCAGGACGTATCGACCGCCGCATGATCGGGCACTCGCATGTCGAGAATTTGATGGACTCCCATGCGCAAGATGTCCTTGAGATCATTCTGGACATCGTTCCAGTCGCGTGAGATGCACGCAGCAAGCACGAGGTCGTACCAGCCTTGTAGACGCAACGTTCCGAAGGCAAGCTCGGTAGTGAACGCAGCGTCTTTGCCGGCGAGGTCGAAGTCAGCGAGAACTGATGTCGCGGCGATGTTGGCGTAAGCCCCATTGGATCGCACTTCCCGCAGAATCTGAAGTGCAGCGCGACGTGGCGCATCGACTTTGCTCATACGAACACCGCGTCGCTGCTGAGTCTTAAACCACGTGCCCAGTCTTCGGCCGGCATAGGGCGCTTACCCGTGGCCTGCACCATGCCGAGTCGCACGGGAACTGTGGCCGTACCCACCAGGACTTCGGACTTGGATATCTGCACCTGTCCGGGTGCGAGCGACGTCGAGTGCTCGGACAACTGAACTGGCCCAACCTTGATGCGGTCGTCATTCACGGTGGACCACGCACCCGGTGCGGGTGTGCAAGCGCGGATTACCCGGTCGATCTCGACCGCCGGTTGAGTCCAACGAACACGCGCGTCGTCGACTGAGATCTTCGGGGCATACGACACACCTTCAGACGGCTGGGGCTGTGGGACGAGAGTGCCCTCCTCGAGTGCATCGAGAGTCGAGACAAGCAGGTCTGCCCCGGAACGGGCAAGCCGGTCGAGAAGATCGCCAGAAGTGTCGGTAGGGCTGATGCGCTCAGTCATCGTGCCGAGAATCGGCCCGGTATCCATGCCCTCGTCGAGAACGAAGGTTGTGGCACCGGTGACTTCGTCGCCGTACCGAATCGAGGACTGCACCGGTGCTGCACCTCGCCACGCAGGAAGCAACGAGAAGTGCAAATTCACCCACCCTCGAGGCGGAACTCCCAACACAGGAGCGGGCAGGAGGTTTCCGTACGCCACCACGGGGCAGCAATCGGGCTCGAGAGCAATCAGCTCAGCGAGAAATTCCGGCGAACGGGCCGACTCGGGCTGAAGCAGAAGTAGGCCTTGCTCGTGGGCCACGTCAGCCACGGCACTACGTGCGACGTGACGTCCCCGACCACGCTCAGCGTCGGGACGAGTGATCACGGCAGCCACTTCGTGGCGAGAGCTCAAAAGCGCACGAAGACTCAGTGCTGCAACATCCGGAGTCCCGGCAAAGACGAGACGCACTGGCTAGAGCCAGCCCGAAGTGATGCCATGCGGACTGAGTGAGATCTTCGGTGCGTCATCTCCGAACCACTCAGTGGCCCGGATGACTTTCATCGCTTCCTTGCGAGCTTCCGCATCGAGACGGTCGATGAAGATGATGCCGTCGAGGTGGTCGGTTTCATGCTGTACGCAGCGAGCCATGAGATCAGAGCCCTCAATGACGACTGGCTCACCGTGCATATTCATGCCACGCGCGACAACTCGTCGTGCGCGCGGAGTCTCGAAGGAGAGGCCAGGCAGAGAGAGACAGCCCTCTTCCCCCTCTTCGAAGTCGTCAGACAAAGTGAGATCTGGGTTGCACAAATGCCCGAGTTCGTCATCGACCCAGTACGTGAAAACCCGCAGTGATACGCCGATCTGAGGAGCGGCAAGACCCGCCCCAGGCGCATGCTGCATGGTCTCAGTGAGATCCTTCACCAGCTTGCGCAGTTCCTTGTCGAAAGTGACCACCGGAGCCGCTGGGGTGCGGAGAACGGGGTCTCCGAAGATGCGAATCGGTTGGACTGCCATGAGACAAGTCTAGGGTCACAGGCTCAGGTCGCGTGGATCGCACACAACCTGCACCACACCCGCATCGCGCCGAGCACTTCTCACAGCTGAAATGGCTCGAAGTTCACGAGAGAGGGCAAGCCCGTTGTCACGTGATGTGACGAGGAAGGCGCGATCATCTTCGTTGGGGCCGAGGAGCTGATGGTGAACCTTCGCAGCCGAGGAGACGTCAGCGATGTCGGAGGACCGTCCACGAAGAGAGATCATGCGCACGTGGGGCGGCAGTCCAGCTGCCGTGCGCTGAGCGAGTTCGTGCGCGGCAAACCATGGTGCATCCCATCGGATGAGTGCCTGCACGGCCGGAGCCGAACTCTCGGCCGTCACCACGATGTGAGCTCCTGGCCTGGCCAGCGCCGCTGCGGAGAACCACCGCATGCTCGCTTCCTCGGCAGCGTCGAGGTGAGGGTGCTCGAGTTGCGACCGAGCGTCCAGAAGAAGCACCGCCGAGTAGCCGTGCGTAGGTACCGGCTCAGCACCTGGCGTGGAGACAATCAGGGCGGGAGAATCATC
>CALFIA010000008.1 GCA_937876275.1 uncultured Actinomycetes bacterium
CTTGTCGTGGTACTCGCCCCACAGGATCATGTCTGGCTTGCTCTGGTCGAGGAAGCGATGCCAGGCGCGCACGTAGCTGACAGCATCGGCCGTGTGCTCACCGGTGAAGGTGATGGTGATGTTCGAGATCAGGTGCTGGGTCGCCTCGAACTGAGCTAGCACCGTGTTCATCCAGTCGACCACCGTCTGCGCGCCGTGGATGTCACCACTGTGCGGGGAAGCAAAGACGCAGTCGTCGGCGAATACGCGCAGGTGATTCTCGGTCTCGAGCCAGTCAGTCGCTCGGGCATAGACGAACATCTGATCCTGGATCTCTGCGCGATCCTCGAGTCGGTGATTCATCGTGAGCCCCTTTCGGCATGCGGCACTTCGCCACAGAGTTCCGAGGGTACCGCGGCAGGGCTTGCTCGTCCTTTGACCGAGCATTTCGCTCACTCAGCATTCTTCGACAAGCCGACATGCCTACGGTGAAAATGTGAACAGGATGCTCAAATTCATGATCATTGCTCTCGCCTCGGTACTGGCGATGTCAGCGCTGGCGCCGGAGGCCAATGCCTGCACATCGTGCCGAGTGAAGGTCACCGACAGCCTGCTCACGTTCTCGGAACTCTTCGCGAAGAACACTCCGCTCCTGGGCTCCTTCACCTTGCTCGGCATCGACGGCGCGCCCCTCGACCCTGCGCTGTACGAAACACTGACACCGACCAACCAGGTTGCTGGGGTGCTTGTGTACCCGCCGAGCTTTCGCGTTCATGAGGGAGTTTCCTTCCGCCTCCTGATAGACGGACGACTTCTCACGATCCCCCAGCCCATAGATATCACCCTGGTCGGAAGCGGCAGCACGCACTCTATCGATCTACAGGCACTCAATCAGCAGGTCGTGAGCGACTTCTCGTTTGATGCATCAACTCAAGCGCTCTCACTCAGCGCCAAGGGCACGAAGAACATCCTCGTACAGGAAACTCACGAGACCCAGGGACTCTCGTACGCCTTCACCGGTCTCCAGTTACGCGGAGGCACCTCGGGCGGCATCTTCATGCGTTTCTTCGAGCCCTCGCGCTCGATCATCTTTCGAGAAGATCACGGAAATGCGTCGGCCTGGGAGATCACCCTCACTCGAACCACCGTGAGGGGATCCGGGACCTTTCGAGCGGCAAATACCCAAGTACCCAGGGGCGGTTACCTGACCGTCTCGTATGCCACGTGGGAGACAGCCAGCGGAAGGCCAACTCTTATCGTGCACTCCGCTGGCCCGAATTCCAGCAGCACGAAGATTCCACTTCATCGTCTCTAGGCCAGGCCATATTCGCAGACCAGTGCGTGACGGTTGACAGTGAACACGCACTGCCCTCCTGCCTCGCCGACCTCGTAGTGTGGGCACGTGGCCGAGAGTTCGAGTGCTGTGACAGCACGCCTGGATGCATGGACCTGGGCAGTGCGTCTGTTTCCCACTCGCTCTGCCGCCACTGCTGCCGTCAAGGCCGGCCACGTCAAGGTCAATACGGCGAGTGCCAAGCCGGCCCAGGCTGTCAAGGTCGGAGACACCATCCGCATTCGTGACACCCGCGGCGAGCGCATCGTGAAAGTTCTCGGGCTCATCGACAAGCGAGTAGGTGCACCCGTCGCGGTGACTTTGTATGACGACATGACTCCCCCGCCCCCGCCAAAGGAAGAGCGCTCCGCAACTGTCACGCGCGATCGGGGCGCCGGGCGGCCCACCAAGCGTGACCGTCGCCAGGTTGAGAAGTTGATGGGACGCGAATGAGCGAGAGCGTGAACCATGAGTTCGACCGTGAGCCGGGCTGGTACGACGATGACCAGAATCCCGCCCTGCGTCGTCATTGGAATGGCTGGAAGTAGGATGCCCTCGAGGTGAAGAACCCGCCGAAGCCACCGTTCTGGCGCGAGCTGATCGACTTATTCACCAAGCGTCGCGCCTGACATCCAGACTCCATCGCGCACGAGGAATGATCCTTGGCCCGGTGCCTAGACCTTGTGCATCGGGATACGCGCGTCCAAGGTGCCATCAGCGCCTTTGTCAAGCCACAGCGAAGGTGCTCCCTTCGCTCCGGCCCACTTGTCGTAGGTGAGGATCAAACGACTTCCGGCGACAGCTACGACATTCTTCGCCTCATACGTGGAGGCACCGGTTCCCTTCTTGCTCGTTGCTCGAATGACCCACGTCGACGGAACTGTCGCGTTGGTCCTGAAGTACATGCGGTGGAACGACTGATAGGTGCGCATGCTCATCGCGCTGGAGTTCTCATTGCCGAGCAAGACTCCGGAAAACGAATACGAGACCTTCCCTTGTTCAGTGGTGTGCCGCACTGTTCCCTTGCTCTGGGTGACGCCCACGAAGGCGAGACCACCCTCGCGGGCTCCCACGAACACATCACTGTGCGTCAGGGCGTTGACACTCTCGAAGGTAAGTGAACGAGTCGCACCTTGGGAGAAAGCCGACATCGTGAATGGCTGTACTGCAGTTGCCGCAGCGGCGTTCAGCCCCACGGTGAAGTCAAGCCCACGATCGACCATCACGACCGGCCCGGAGGCGAACGGTGAGCCCACCTGATCCGTAGGGAGGATGACCTTGTACGTGCTTGGATCCAGCAAGTTTCCCTCCGAATCTTTCAAGGTGATGGCGTCGAAGACTGCGCCATTGGCCGCGACAACGGGCGAGAACGACACCAAGGTGCCCGACTTGCCGGTCTGGCAGAAGATGCACTCCTGCTTCTTCAACGCGCTGTCGACATCGCCGAGCACGAAATAAGCGGGCTTCGGCCAATCTGCGCTCGACCAGACCGAGTTCGAGAGCTCGGGTGACCCGAGA
>CALFIA010000009.1 GCA_937876275.1 uncultured Actinomycetes bacterium
ACCATGAAGGTGCGAAACACCCGCCGTGCACGTACATCCATATGCGGAACCTAGCCTCGTCTGGGGGACACCGCAGGATGGTCGCCCCGTCGGAACTCGGATCCGCTAGGTTTCTCCATGACAGCGATTACATGCCCACGAGGCGATCAATCGAGGAGAGCGAAACATGCGCGTTGGTGTCCTGACCGGTGGCGGAGACTGCCCCGGCCTTAATGCAGTGATCCGTGGCGTCGTCCGTCGTGGCGTCCAGGAGTACGGCTACGAGTTCGTCGGCTTCCGCGATGGCTGGCGTGGCCCGCTTGAAGGCCTGACCATGGAGCTCGGCATCGAGCAGGTGCGCGGCATCCTGCCCCGTGGCGGAACCATCCTTGGCTCCTCGCGCACCAACCTCGTCAAGATCGACGGTGGCATTGAGCGCACTGAAGAGAACCTGCGCAAGCTCGGCATCGACGCACTGGTCGCCATCGGCGGCGAAGACACCCTCGGCGTTGCCACCACGCTCACCGAGCACGGCTTCCACGTCATCGGCGTTCCGAAGACCATCGACAACGACCTGTCGGGCACCGACTACACATTCGGTTTCGATACCGCCGTGCAGATCGCCACTGAGGCCATCGATCGCCTGCACACCACGGCCGAGTCACACCACCGCATCTTGATCTGCGAGGTCATGGGCCGTCACGCAGGGTGGATCGCACTGCACTCCGGCATGGCCGGTGGCGCCAATGCCATCCTCATCCCCGAGGTTGAATTCGATCTCGACGAGGTTGTGGGCTGGGTTGAGTCACGTTTCAAGGCGTCCTACGCACCGATCATCGTCGTCGCCGAGGGCGCACTGCCCAAGGGTGGTCAGCTGATTACCAAGGACGCCACCCTCGACTCCTTCGGTCACGTCAAGCTATCCGGCATCGGCGAGTGGCTCGCGCAGCAGGTCGAGGAGCGCACCGGTCACGAGGCTCGCACCACTGTTCTAGGTCACATCCAGCGCGGTGGCACGCCGACCTCCTTCGATCGTGTTCTCGCCACCCGCTTCGGCCTGAATGCCATCACCGCAGTCAAGGACGAGGCCTGGGGCACCATGGTCGCCCTGCAGGGCACCGACATCGTGCGAGTCCCGCTGCAGGCCGCGACCGAGAAGCTCAAGACCGTGCCGATCGCGCGCTACGAAGAGGCAAAGTCGTTCTTCGGCTAAGTCATCAGCAGTCATCTAGAGGGGTCGTCGGGGCAACCTGGCGGCCCCTCTAAGATTTACGACATGTCGTCGACTTCCCCCAATGGCCTCGTGTGGCCCGATCTGGTTGCTGCGCAGCAGCCGCCGTGGCCCGATGCTGCTGAACTGCAGGCCGCTGTCGACGAGCTCAGCGTCCTGCCGCCCCTGGTCTTCGCGGGAGAGTGCGACAAGCTGCTGCACCAGCTCGCTGCCGCATCTCGCGGTGAGGCCTTCGTGCTCATGGGCGGCGACTGTGCCGAGACCTTCGAGGCGAATAACGCCGAGAGCATCCGCGCTCGCCTGAAGACCGTTCTCCAGATGTCGGTCGTGCTGCAGTACGCAGCCTCCCTGCCCGTCATCAAGGTCGGTCGCATGGCCGGCCAGTACTTCAAGCCCCGCAGCAAGGCTCATGAGACTCGCGAGGGTGTCGAGCTGAACTCCTACTTCGGTGACGCCGTCAACGCCATCGACTTCGAGCCAGCCTCGCGTCGCCCCGATGCTCAGCGGCTCGTGCGTGCCTACAACGCCTCGAGTGCAGCGCTGAACCTCGTGCGCGCCTTCACTCAGGGTGGCTACGCCGATCTGCGCCAGGTGCATTCCTGGAATCAGGACTTCGTTCGCGACTCCGAAGCGGGCCAGCGCTACGAGCAGATGGCCGGCGATATCGATCGCGCCCTGGCCTTCATGACTGCCTGCGGAGCCGACCCGGAGGAGTTCCAGCGCGTTGACTTCTACGCAGCTCATGAGGCACTCTCCATTGACTACGAGCGTGCGCTCACCCGCATCGATTCGCGTACCGGCAATGCCTACGACGTCTCCGGTCACTTCCTGTGGATCGGCGAGCGCACCCGTCAGCTCGATGGCGCGCACGTGGAGTTCCTGCGCGGGGTGAAGAACCCCATCGGCATGAAGGTCGGGCCTTCGATGGAGGCCGATGAG
>CALFIA010000010.1 GCA_937876275.1 uncultured Actinomycetes bacterium
TGCTCTTCCGATCTGCCCTTGCCTGAGGCAATTGCGTAGACCCGCGTGAGCGAACCTGGCTGCGAGAAGGGGATCTCGCGATCGTCAGCGCCACCGCTGAGCAACTTCTTCAGTTCGGCGCGCTGCTCCTCGCTCATGACGTCGAGCTCAACGAGAACTTCGGTGACATGCGGGACCTTGCTGACAGCACCGACGACGCGTTCGGTAATCGTCTCGCGCATGGGGCAGCCGGAGATCGTCAGGAAGACCCCGACCGTGACGGTGCCGCCGGAAATCTCTACACCTTTGAGCATGCCGATCTCGGTGATCGGGCGATGAATCTCAGGATCCTTGACGGTGGCGAGGGCAGCCTCGATGGCGGAGAGGTCAGGCGTGGGCATGTGACGATGCTAGGAGTCGAGCTCTTCCTCGTCTTGAGAGGGATGCTTCTTCTTCCTTGACTTGCCCATGGCGTCGATTTTCTCGGCGAGTTCTTCGACCAGATCCCGCATCTCGCCGCGCACGTAGTCACGGGTGGCTACCTCGTTGAGGGCCAGGCGCAGACCGGCGATCTCGCGGGCAAGGTAGTCGCTATCGGCGAGCAGGCGCTCGGTGCGCGCGCGGTCTTCCTGGTACTGCACGCGATCGCGGTCAGACTGCCTGTTCTGGGCAAGCAGGATTAGCGGTGCTGCGTACGAGGCCTGCAGGGAGAGAAGCAGAGTGAGGAAAATGAAGGGGAACGGATCAATCCTCCACTGCTCCGGGGCCAGGGTATTCCAGCCGACCCAGATGACGACGAAACTTGTCATCCAGGCGATGAAGGCCCAGGAGCCGATGTAGCGAGCGACCTTCTCCGATACTCGGCCGAAGGCCTCCGGGTCGTATGAGGGACGTAGTGACCGGCCGCGCTCCATGGGCAGGTCTACGCGGTGCTTGTTGTGCGTCTTGGGCCTAACCATCGGAGTCTTCCTCGTCACGCCAGTCGTCCGGGAGCATGTGATCGATGACGTCGTCAACGGTGACAGTGCCTAAAAGGCGATCATTTTCGTCGACGACCGGAACTGCAACCAGGTTGTAGGCCGCGAAGTATCGGGTGACCGCCGCGAGGGGCGCGTCTGGGCCGATTGGCTCGAGATTCGTGTCGATAACAGCCGACACCAGGGTGCCCGGAGGCTCGCGTAAGAGTCGCTGGAAGTGGCAGGTACCGAGGAACTTTCCAGTGGGTGTTTCCGTCGGTGAGCGTGTGACGTAGACCTGGGAAGCGAGTGAAGGAGAAAGATCGGCATTGCGAATCTGTGCCAGTGCGTCGGCAACGGTGGCGTCAGGTGACAGCACGATCGGCTCAGTGGTCATCATGCCGCCGGCGGAGAAGTCGTCGTAAGTAAGGAGTCGACGGATGTCGTCAGCTTCGTCAGGTTCCATGCGCGCCAGGAGATCAGCGGCCTGCTCGGGAGGAAGTTCGGAGATGATGTCAGCAGCGTCTCCTGGATCCATTTCCTCCAGAACGTCCGCCGCGCGCTCAGCCTCAAGCGCAGACATGATTTCGACGCGATCGTCATCGGACAATTCCTCGAGAACGTCGGCAAGTCGTTCGTCATCAAGTTCGCGTGCAACCTCGAGTCGGCGCTTCTCCGGGAGATCGGCGATGACATGCGCAACGTCAGCAGGGAGCATGCGCTCAAAGGTTGACAGGAGTTGTTCGGCCGGCTGGTCGGTGACGGGTCGCGAAAGTCCGCGAATGTCCTGCCAGTCCACGACGAAGGTAGAGCCTTTGCGGCGGAATCCGCTGCCGCCTCGTCGCACGAAGAGTTGTGTCACCAGCCAGTCGCGGGTGATGTTGAGCTCGACGGCCATGTCGATGACGTCGACACTCTCGCCCGAGTCGACCAGGTCGACTGAGCGATCGAGGAGTTCAGCGGCAACCAGGCTCTCGTTTTCGCGCTGCTCGAAACGACGCAAGTTGACTGTGCCGGTCACGATGACCTGGCCGGCGTCGATCGCAGTGACCTTGCCCATGGGTACGAAGATCCGACGCCGAGGCTGTACCTCGACAACGAGTCCAGTCAGTCGCGGGGGGTTCAGGCCCGTGCGCAGCACCATCACGCCGTCGCGGACCTTGCCGACCTGATCGCCATTGGGATCGAAGACACCAATCCCCGAGAGGCGGGCGA
>CALFIA010000011.1 GCA_937876275.1 uncultured Actinomycetes bacterium
ACCTTGGGGTTCAACACGTCCACTAGCACCCCCTGACGGAACGCCGGCCAGAACGATGCCTCGGCAATGCCGAGCGCGGGTTGCAGCTGGAACGAAGTGCCCGAAGAACGCCAGGCCTGAACGCCAAGATAGAAAAGGTACGCACTGCCCAACCACTTCACGACAGTGAAGGCGGCAGCAGAGGTAGCCAGCAGAGCCGAAACGCCTAGTGCAGCGGCGGTGACATGCACCATGGCGCCGGCACAAACGCCGGCCGCCGCGCCGAACCCCACTTGCGGGCCCCGCGCCAGCGTGCGCGAGACGATGTAGACGAAATCCGGGCCCGGCGAAAGGTTGAAGGCCAGCACCGCGGCCAGGAAGACCAACCAGTAGGAAAGGTCAGCCATTCCGGCAGCCGCGGCGCAAGCGCCTGCTTACTTCATCGTCGGCATGACGAAGTCGGCGCTGACCGACTTCGGCTCAGGCCAACGCTCCGTCACGGTCTTCAGGCGCGTGTAGAAACGCACGCCCTCAGGACCGTAGGCATGGTGATCGCCGAACAGGCTCTTGTGCTGGGCTGCACGCGAGTCGGCAGGAATGCCATTGAGGTAGCGATCAGTCAGCACGCCCTGGGCAAGCGGACTGAAGGTAATCGCACCGGCGCCGACTTCTTCGAGCGCATCGAGCAGGCCGCCTTCAATCCAGCGATTGAACATCGAATACGACGGCTGGTGAATGAGAAGCGGAACGCCCATCTCGCGCAGGATCGCGGCGGCCTCGCGCGTACGGCTCGGCGAGTACGACGAGATTCCGACGTACAGCGCCTTGCCGGACGCGACAGCGGTCGCGAGTGCGCCCATCGACTCCTCGAGCGGGGTCTCCTCGTCAGGGCGGTGGTGGTAGAAGATGTCGACGTACTCGAGGCCGAGACGATCGAGGCTCTGATCCAGGCTCGCGAGGATGTACTTGCGTGAGCCGAGATCTCCGTAAGGCCCGGGCCACATATCCCAGCCTGCCTTGCTCGAGATCACGAGCTCATCGCGCAGTTCGGCGAAATCCTCGGCGAGAATGCGACCGGCGTTGATCTCGGCAGAGCCGTAGGGCGGGCCGTAGTTGTTGGCGAGATCGAAGTGCGTGATGCCGAGGTCGAATGCCCGATGCATGATCGCGCGCTGGGTGGCCAGCGGCTTGTCATCACCGAAGTTGTGCCAGAAGCCAAGTGAGACCACCGGCAATTTCAGGCCACTTCGGCCACAGCGGCGGTAGGGCATACGGCCGTCGTAGCGGCCTGAATCAGGAACGTATTGGTCAGCCATGGCGTCATCATGTCATGCAGGTCACCGTCCTTCTCGCCCAGCCGAGAGACCCATGCGACACAATGGCGCCATGATGAAACTCGGAACCTCAGACCTCACTGTCTCGCCCCTGTGCCTGGGCGGAAACACCTTCGGCTGGACAGCCAATGAGCAGGAATCCTTCGAGGTTCTCGATGCCTACGTCGCCGGCGGCGGCAACTTCATCGACTCCGCTGACGCCTACTCGCACTGGATCCCGGGCAACTCGGGCGGCGAGTCCGAGACCATCCTCGGCAGCTGGATGAAGTCACGCGGCAATCGCGAGTCGATCGTCATAGCCACCAAGGTCGGCATGCTGCCGGGCTACACGGCACTGAGCGCAGAGAACATCGTCACGGCCGTCGACAATTCACTTCGCCGCCTGCAGAGCGACTACATCGACCTGTACTACGCCCATAAGGACGACCCCGATACCGATCAGCTCGAGACCATGACCGCATTTGACGGTCTCGTTAAGGCCGGCAAGGTGCGCAACATCGCCGCCTCCAACTACTCGGCAGATCGCCTGCAGTCAGCACTTGATGTCGCCGGTGCCAATGGCCTCACGAAGTTCGTCGCGCTTCAGAATCTCTACAACCTTGTCGAGCGCGCTGCCTATGAAGGCCCGTTGCGCGATGTTGTCGAGCGCAACAACCTGGTGAGCCTTCCCTACTACTCACTGGCCAAGGGCTTCCTGACCGGCAAGTACCGCGCCAAGGGCGAGACCGAGAGCGGTCGCGCTGCCGGCGCAGAGGTCTACCTCGACACCAATGGCCCGAAGGTTCTCGAAGCGATGGACGTCGTGGCCGACGCCCACGGCTGCAGCCTGACGACCATCGCACTCGCATGGCTTGCCGCTCAGCCGACCGTCGCTACTCCGATTGCCAGTGCACGCGTGGTCTCGCAGCTGCCTGATCTGCTCGCGATGTCGAGCGTCACGCTCACCCGAGATGAGCTCAGCCTGCTCGACGCAGCCTCCACACCGCAGGGTTAGTCGAGCAGTTCTCCGAGAAGTTCGTTGATGCGGCGCTTGATCTCGTCGCGAATCGGACGCACGGCATCAACGCCTTGTCCG
>CALFIA010000012.1 GCA_937876275.1 uncultured Actinomycetes bacterium
AACCGTTCAGATATCGACCACCGGCACCGCGAACGTTCAATATCGTGTCACCAACCAGTCCTCTAGAACCCATACGTTGGGCATGGAGCCCATCACGGGTGTTACTGACTAACCGCGTGCGGCCCCACGGCGGCACGATGATGAGCAGCGCCATGCAGGCGATGAAGCCGACAGGCGGGAAGACCCACAGCATCGCTGCGGAAATCAGCGTGACGAGCAGGAGCGCGAGATTGCGCTGAGTGCGGCCGGAAAGACTGCGCTTTGCGCCACCGTCGGCGAGCTCCTCGGCGATGGTGGTCAAGGCCTCTCCCCCGAGCGCGCTCATGAGCCACTCCGCTGGAAGCCGATGCTCACGTTCACAGGAGCATCCTGCACCGCACTGACCTGGGCAATGCCCCCGGTGACCTGCATGCCGGGCTGTGGCGTGGCTGAGTAGCCGGCCGGCGGGGTAACGCGCACGGTGAGGGTGGAGTCGATCCAGATCGACTGCGGGTCAGCGCGCAGCACGTACTTCAGCGGCTGGGCCGCGTTCTTCGAAGTGAACGTGCCGGCGGGCAGTTGGTACGAGACAGAGACGCTGGCCTGGCCGCCGGGGGGCGTCCAGCCGACAACACGCACGATCTTCTGGCCGTAGCCGTCATCGGCGAAGCCGCGGCCGTACTGCGTGTGGTTCGTGAAAGGGCGTACCGCGAAACCGGCGGGGTAGTTCACTCCGTAATTGATGGCCTTGTCGGGCACGTACATGATGTACGCCTCCTTGAGCCAGGTGGTCTCGTAGCCGATCTTGCCGAAGGTGCCGAGCGCCGGGCGATCGGGCGGAGTCGCATTAGTGACGTTCATCTGCTGCGTCACTCGCGCTGCGCCGTCTTCTTGAAGCTGCACGTCGACAACGACGTTGCGCTGCTGGAAGACATCGACCTTGCTCTGGTTGCCGTTCTGCGTGTACATCGCTGACCAGTCACCAGTGCCGGGCGCCTTGACCTGGCCGGCGGCGCCTGCAGTAATCGCGAGTTGCTCGAGCTGCGAGTTGTCAGCCCACACCTGGAAGTGACGGCCCGGTGCAGTGCTGGCCACTGCCTGCGCAGCGGGAACGAGTGCATCGCCGGAGAGCAGCTTGGTGAGCAGATCATCGAGCAACTGCTGATTCGCGGCCTGACGTGCATCGGCATCTTCTTGACCGAACTTCGCGTAAGCGTCGATCAACAGAATCTGACCGAGCTTCTCGCCGGTGACCTCGCCATAGGCCTCCGACTGAATCGGGCCGGTGGCGTCGAGCATCGCGCCAATTGCGGTGAGGTCGAGGGTGATGACCCCGTCGACCTTCGGGTAGTCGCCGCCGGCCCACGCGCCCGCCATCTCTCGCCCGCTCGTGAGCAGTGACGGATGCGTATTGGTGACCACGAACGGTGCGGTGCGGGGGTTGGTAGCAAAGAACGGATTGCCGCCCGGGCCGTACCAGGTCACGGGGCGATTGACCGGCGGGAAGAGCTGCGTGCTGGTCTGGCCCTTGATCGGAATCGTGATGCGGCCGTTGTCGAACTCGACGAGTACGAGTGAGAGCGGAGCACCGCCGGATGCGCGCATCTCTGCCTGGTTATCGATCGCGATCAAATAGCGCTTGATGCCATTGGCGCCGAGTGCGTCGGGCAGCAGCGGGGCAATGCCGACGAGTGCGCTCACTGCCTGCTGCACCGGCTTGGCGGTATCGAGTGCCTTGGTCTTCAGCTTGCCGAGCAAGCCGGCGGTCGGGCCGCTCGTCGGCATCGACGTCAACGCGGAGATGGTCCGTCAGCTCGGTGAGCAGTCACTTCATGTCGCGCAAGCCGTCGGCGGGCTGGTGGGCACGGTCTTGACGGTTTATGGGCGCTCCCGTGCGGTGTCCAAGCTCGT
>CALFIA010000013.1 GCA_937876275.1 uncultured Actinomycetes bacterium
GAGCTTCAATACCTCGCTCCACCTCGTCGACAGCATCGGCGGGCGAGGGAACATTTCCTGACAGTGGCAGACCCTGCCCCGGATTGGTTCCCCAGGTCACGTACGGGCTCAACGTGGTCGCGTCGATGAACACTTCGGCGTCGAACGAGGCATCCGCGTCAGTGGGAAGTGTCTTCCACCATTCGACAGCGGCGTCCCAATCAGTGCCGGTCGGGGCATGATCTCGGCCCTTCAGGTACTCGAAAGTCTTCTCGTCAGGGGCGACCATGCCTGCGCGCGCGCCTGCTTCGATGGACATGTTGCACAGGGTCATGCGACCTTCCATCGAAAGGCCACGGATCGCAGAACCGCGGTACTCGAGCACATAGCCCTGGCCGCCGCCGGTGCCGATCTTGGCGATGATGGCGAGCGTGACGTCCTTCGCCGTGACGCCGACAGGAAGCTCACCCTCCACGGTGATAGCCATCGTCTTGAATGGCTTGAGGGGCAGGGTTTGAGTGGCGAGCACGTGCTCGACCTCACTCGTGCCGATGCCAAAGGCAAGTGCACCGAAGGCGCCATGAGTGGAGGTATGCGAGTCGCCGCACACCACCGTCATTCCCGGCTGGGTCAGGCCAAGCTGCGGACCGACTACATGGACGATTCCCTGCTCTGCATTGCCAAGCGAGTAGATAGGTACGCCGAACTCCGCACAGTTCGCCCGCAACGCCTCGAGTTGGGCCCGTGAGATCGGATCGGCGATCGGCTTGTCGATGTCGATGGTCGGAGTGTTGTGATCCTCGGTGGCCAAAGTCAGATCGGGACGACGCACCGGACGGCCGGTGGAACGCAGGCCGTCGAATGCCTGCGGGCTGGTGACTTCATGCACCAGGTGGAGGTCGATGTACAGCAGGTCAGGCTCACCGTCGGCATGACGCACGACGTGCGCCTCCCAGACCTTCTCAGCCAGCGTGCGTCCCATGAGCCCTCCACATGTACTCGAGTGTTGATCTTGACATCTCACTATGTGAGACACCAGTATCACGTTGTGGACAACAGTAGCAGAGTGGGCGTGATCGACAAGACGGTGGCCGTCCTCGATGCCATCAGCCTTGCCCCGCGCTCCCTCGCCGAACTCGTCGAAGCCACGGGCATCCCCCGACCCACGGCACATCGCCTCGCGGTCGCACTTGAACAGCACCAATTGCTTCAACGCGACCCGGATGGACGATTTGCCATCGGCACTCGAGCGGCTCAGTGGACGGCCGACATCGATCCCTTCCGCACACGCGCCGAGGAGATCGTCATTTCCCTGCGAGATCAGACGGGGGTCAGCGCCCAGGTCTATCGGCGCTCGGGAGACAAGCGACTGTGCCTTGCTTCCGCTGAACCAGCCGCAGGGCTCAGGGACACAGTGCCCGTAGGCGCCCTGCTCACGATGTCAGCCGGTTCAGCAGCCCAGGTGCTCGTAGCCTGGCTTCCGACGCCCGAGGCGCGTGAGTTCCTGGCTCATTCAGCCTTCACGGCACGAGACCTCGACCAGGTCAAGAGACGCGGCTGGGCGCATAGCCTCGCTCAACGAGAACCGGGAGTAGCCTCGCTCAGCGTGCCGGCATTTTCCGCCCATGGTGAGGTCATCGCAGCCGTCAGCCTGTCCGGGCCAGTCGATCGGCTCTCGCACCCCACTTCGTCCCAACGACAAGCGCTGCAGAAGGCCGCAGCGAGATTGACACAGTCATGAATTCATCCATGGCCCGATTGATTGCCCGTGCGCCGTACCGCGGACTCTTCGCAGCAGAGACCATCATCGGCACGGCCTACATCGCGCTGGCGAGCGGTCTGGCGATCAAGGTCGGAGAGCAGACTCACAATTCGGCTCTCGTCGCCCTACTCGTTGCCCTCAACGCACTCCCCGTCCTCGGCCTCTCGCAATTCGTCACGCCGACCCTCGAGCGTTTCGGCTTCTACCGCGTGTTGATCTGGAGTCAGCTCGTCGCTCTCCTAGCAATGGGGATAACCGCGACCCTCTACGCACTCGGGACCATGAGTTATCTCGCTGCGTTCTTTCTCATCACCGTGGTCGGCTCGACACTTGCCTTCCACGTTCCTGCGGTGTTCGGCACGCTGGCATGGTTCGTCGGAGAACGCCAAGTACCGCAGGGAGTCTCCTCGATTAACCTGCGAACCGGGATCACCTGGATTGGCGGCCCGCTCCTCGGCGCCACTCTCGTCAACGTCGACAATGGCGCCGCACTCATCGCGGTGGCGATCGTGCTCTGCCTCCTCGGGCTCGTGCCGTATCTCGCGAGCCGCAGGCACTTTCTTGAACGTCAGGCTGAACTCGATGCGCGGCGCACTCATGACCCGGAATGCGTGCTGCGCGCCGTTGATGACGGAATCGAAAATGCCGATCTCAATGGAGTGTGCATGCTCACTCAGGCCCCGGTGCGCAGCGGCATTGCCTACCTGCGGCTGCTTCGACAGCCCACCATCACTTTCATCATGGTGCTGTACATGGTGCTCTACATCGGGTTGGGCATCTACTCGATCCTGCTCGCCACCTGGGGCAGCGTCACGCTGGGCGTAGCGGCCATGGCAGTCGGAACGCTGTACTCGGTGCGCTCGATCTCCTCGATTCCAGGCCCACTACTCACTGACGCAGTGCTCAGCCGACTCGGCATGAGCCGCACGCTCGTCGTCAGCACAGTGGTGCTCACTGCCTCGATCCTGATCGCGATGAATCAGCACAGCCTCAATGCCCTGGCCTGGATCGGGCTCATCATCTACGGCGCGGTGTTCTTTACCCTGACCTCCGGAGTCATGACCACACTCGTGACGGTGACCATCGGCAAAGAGCAGCGCTCTGAGGGTGCCGCCCTATACGCGGCAGTGAAAGGAATCGTGTCGATTCCGTTCGTGTTCATCGGCGCGGCAGCAACAGCGTGGTCCCCTGCTCCGGTGCTGGCAGCCAGTGCCGTCGTCGGCCTCGCAGGCGTGCTTCTCATGCGATTCGGAACCGCATCACGCTGGAACATGATGATCGACGAGTATCACTCTCGACTCGCACTCGCCTCAGACAGCACCACCTGACATATCGGCAAAATACGAAAGCCCCCCGAGAACGGGGGGCTTTCCTTGGTAGCCCCGACGGGATTCGAACCCGCGCTACCGCCTTGAGAGGGCGGCGTGCTAGGCCACTACACAACGGGGCCGCGCTACCAAGCAATGCTGCTGCTTGCGCAGAGCATGATGTCGCTTATCGAGGAGCGGATCAAATCCGGCCACAAACAAACGTCGCTGGGGTACCAGGACTCGAACCTAGACTAAATGAATCAGAATCATTTGGGCTGCCAATTACCCCATACCCCATGGGTGCTGATTGCTCAGCGGAAAAAGTATAGAGGTTCCCCCAGGAGAGCCAAATCCGCGGTCAGGATCGAGCAGATCGAAGTCGGGCTAGTGACACCGAACGCCCCAGGATCTCCAGGGATTCAAAGAGCGGCGGTGAAATGCGGCGACCGGTGATGGCCACGCGCACCGGCCCGAATGCCACCTTGGGCTTTAGGCCCAGTCCCTCGATCAGGGCGGCGCGCAGGGCACCCTCGATGGCCTCAGTTGACCACGGCTCCAGCGTCTCGAGCGCCGCGATCGTCGCCTCCAGGGTCGGCTGCGCCTCAGGCCCGAGCATCGCCGCTGCGTCTGTCTCATCTACGGCGAAGCGCTCTTCAGGGACAAAAAGGAAGGCCAGATTCTCGACGGCCTGAGTGAGGGTGTCCATGCGCTCATGAACGAGTGGGACTGATTCCTCAAGCAACCGAATCTGCTCGGGTGTCGGCGGCAATGCGACGAGATCAGCCGCCTGCAGGAAGGGGATCACTCGGTCGATGAGCTCGGAGACACTCAAATTTCGAATCCAGTCAGCATTGATCGCCGTGCACTTCTTGAGATCAAACCGCGCAGGGTTCGGACTAACGCGATCCAACGCAAAAGCATCAGCCATCTCCTGCTTGGAGAAGAACTCGATGTCATCGCCCATCGACCAGCCCAGGAGTGCGAGGTAGTTCAGCAGCCCCTCCGGCAGGTAACCATTATCGCGATACATCTGCAGGGAAGACTCCGGGTCGCGCTTGGAAAGCTTGCGATTTCCTTCGCCCATCACGTAGGGCAGGTGACCAAAGCGGGGTGTCGTACCGTCGCTGACACCGATTGCCGCCAATGCCTCGTAAAGCGCGATCTGTCGAGGAGTCGAGGACAAGAGGTCTTCACCGCGAAGCACATGCGTGATGCGCATCAGCGCGTCGTCGACGGGATTCACCAGCGTGTAGAGCGGATCGCCGTTCGCGCGCACGAGAACATAGTCGGGAACATGTTCCCTTCCGAAGGTGATCTCACCTCGTACGAGGTCGTCCCAGGTGAAGTCGCGATCAGGCATCTTGAAGCGGATCACGGCTTCGCGGCCCTCAGCGATGAATGCGGCCCTCTGATCGGCAGAAAGCACGCGGCAGGTTCCTTCGTAGCCGGGCGTGCGACCTTCCTTCTTGGCTAGTTCTCGACGAGCCTCGAGTTCCTCCTGCGTGCAGAAGCACTCGTACGCAAAACCGGCGTCCTTCAACTTGTCGGCAACTTCGGCGTAAATATGCATGCGCTCGGACTGTCGATAAGGGCCGTATGGCCCACCGACCTCGGGCCCCTCATCCCAGCTGAGTCCGAGCCACCGAAGCGCGTTCAGCAGCGCCTCGTAGGACTCCTCGCTGTCACGAGCGCTGTCGGTGTCCTCGATACGGAAGACGAACGTGCCACCCGTGTGACGGGCGTACGCCCAGTTGAACAGAGCGGTGCGCACCATGCCCACGTGGGGATTGCCCGTGGGCGACGGGCAGAAACGAACGCGAACGTCAGACACGATCCACCACCGGGTTGCTCAGAATTCCGATGCCCTCAATGGCGACGGCCACTTCCTGGCCGGCCGCAATGGGGCCAACACCTGCTGGCGTGCCCGTCAAGATCACGTCGCCTGGCAGCAAGGTCATCACCGAACTGATCCAGCTTACGAGTTCGGGCACATTGCGAATCATGTCGCCAAGCTCACCGTTCTGCCTTACCTCACCGTCGACAATGCAGGCGATCCGCGCATCATCAAGATCGACCTCAGTCGAGATCCACGGGCCGAGCGGGCAGAAGGTATCGAAGCCCTTGGCTCTCCCCCACTGTCCGTCGGACTTCTGGAGATCACGAGCGCTGACGTCATTGGCGCAGGTATACCCAAGCACCACTTCGGGGACTCGCTCTATCGGGACGTCGCGGCAGAAACGACCGATCACCACTGCGAGCTCAGCCTCGTGGTCGACATGCTCAGACTGCCAGGGCAGTTGGATTGCCTCATCGGGCCCGATGATCGACGTGCTGGGCTTGAGGAAGATCATCGGCTCGGCAGGAACCTCATTTCCCATCTCACGCACGTGATCCATGTAGTTGCGTCCGACGGCAATGACCTTGCTCGGCATGACCGGGGCAAGCAGTTTTGCTCGAACCAGCGGGAAAACATCGCCTGTCGGAGCAACTTCCCCAAAGGGGTGCCCGTGCAAGGTCGCCACCATGGTCTCGTCGGTGATGTCGCCGGTCTCCGAGACGCCCTCGACTACCCCGTACAGAATTTCGTCATTGATCAGAACTCGGCAGATGCGCACCCCAGGAGCCTACCGAGGACCTACCAAGACTCCGCCACCTCGGGGATCCGGGGTCACGTCAGCGCGACGCCTCCAGGTGCGGGAATATATGCACACCGATCGTCAGGAGAGGCACCATGTCTACGAAATTCACCCTCAGGCAGCACCTTCGTTACCGATTTGACGCGGGGCTGTCTCGGGGAATCTGGGTCGTACTTGTGTGGCTTGGCGCTCTCACGGTCGTCGCCATCGTGCTCGCCGCGGCGGTGATGTGGCTTCTGCGCCTGGGGCCGGATGACCAACCCACAAGCTTTGCGAATGGCATCTGGCTTGCCTTCGGCCGCTATATCGACGCAGGCACCTTCACCGGGGACTCCGGTTCGAACTTTCGGTTCCTGGCGATCCTCGTCACGATTCTGGGGCTGTTCATCGGCGCCGCGATTATCGGTTTGATCTCCAGCGGCATTGACTCGCGTGTCGAAGCATTACGTCGCGGTCAGTCACCGGTGGTCGAATCCGGCCATACCCTCATCCTCGGCAATAGCGACAAGCTGGCAGTGATCATCTCCGAGCTCGTCGAGGCCAACCGCAGCGAACGCGGGCGAGCGATCGTGGTTCTTGCCGATGAGGATGCTGTCGATCTCACCGAGTGGATTCGCGGCGAGGTACCTGATCTCGGAACATCGAAGCTGGTGATCCGTCGCGGAAATCCCAATCGCCTCGCCGATCTCACTCGGGTTAATCCGACCGGTGCCCGATCTGTCATCGTGCTCAGTCCGGAGAGCTCGGAATCCAGCGCCACCGTGGTCAAGACCGTGCTCGCCCTGTCGCAATTGCTCGACGCCAATTCATCAACCGGCATCGTTGCCGAGATCGAGGACGACGACACAGCCGACGCACTCGCGGAGGCTGTTGGCTCGCGCCTGGTCATCGTCAACCCGACCAAGACGGTTGCTCGCGTCACCGCACAGGTATCACGGGCTTCCGGGCTCGGTGCGATCTATGAAGAGCTGCTCGACTTCGACGGCGATGAGATGTACCTCATGACTGTTCCCTCCGAATGGGTCGGTCGAACTTTCGCCGAGGTCCTGCTCGCCAGCTCGGCCTCGACCATCATCGGAATTCGTGACGCCGGTGGCGTCGTACGCCTTAGCCCTGGCCCTGCGACAGTGCTGGGCGACGGGGATTCACTCATCGGCATTGCCGAGGATGACTCCACCTTCATTCTCGACCTGCCCCCGACCAACTGGACACCGCATCAGGCCCGCCCCTGGATACCTGTGGAACGTCACACCGAACGCACCTTGATCATCGGGTGGAGCGCCATGGGCCCGCTCATCATTCGCGAGATCGAGAATCACGTACTGCCCGGTTCCGAGCTCGTGGTGCTCATTGATGACGAGCACCAGAACCCGGTTCTGATCGAGTCACGAATTGCCTCGCTCGGCCTCGTCAACCAATCTGTGCGCATCGAGATCGGCGACACGATCTCGCGTCGAGTGATCGGCTCGCTCGTGGAAACCTCGCCGTTCGACCACTACTTGCTGCTGTGCGAGCGTCACGGCTTCGGGGTCGATGAGGCCGATGCGCGAGTGCTGCTCTCACTCATGCACCTGAGATCCTTCGAGTCAGTTCTCGATGGCAATATCGTCTCGGAGCTTCTCGATCCCAATGATGTGGAACTCGCTAGCAAGGCCACCGGCGACGACTTCATCGTCAGCCAGAGACTGGTCAGCCTGCTGATGACTCAGCTCAGTGAAAGCCCGCATCTCTCTGACGTGTTCACTGACCTGTTCGACGCCAACGGCCCGTCAGTATCGATGCACGCCTACGAGCGATTCACGGACTCTCCCAGCATCACTTTCGGCGAGCTTGTTGCCGAAGCGCGCAACTGGGGCGGCGTCGTCATCGGCTATCGCGCAGCGAGCGCAATCGGAAAGCCGGGCTGCCTGGCCGATGGCCTCCGCGTCAACCCACCCAAGTCCGAGGTCATCCATTTCACCCCTGGCGACATCGTGGTGGCGATTACTCCTCGCGGTTAACGCGACCTACTGGGCAATCGACTTCAGGAGTCCGTAGTTCACTGCATCCTCCAGGGCCATCCATGAGGCGGCAATCACGTTCTCGTGTACGCCCACGGTGGTCCAATCCGTACCGCCATCGGTGGTGCTGACGAGTACCCGTGTTACGGCGCCTGTGCCCGAGCCTGCATCGAGAATGCGCACCTTGTAGTCAGTTAAGTGAAGCTGCGCTAGATTCGGATACAGCTGCAGCACGGCGCCACGCAGCGCGTTGTCGAGTGCGTTGACTGGCCCATTGCCCTCCGATGTGGAGATCACGCGCTCACCGCCCAGGTGAACTTTCACCGTCGCCTCGCTCTTCACGCTGCCGTCGGGAAGCTGTTCGACGATGGTGCGCCACGACTCGACCTCGAAAGTGCGCTCCATTCCACTCTCGGCTCGCAGGAGCAGTTCGAATGACGCATCGGCCGCCTCGAAGCTCCAGCCCTTGTTCTCCAGCTCCTTGACCTTGTCGACGACGCGAGTGACAAGTGCCGGATCTGAGGCAACCTCGTACCCGAGCTCACGACTCTTGAGCTCGACCGTCGCACGACCGGCCATCTCGGTGACGAGCACAGCCTGGTCATTGCCAACAATTGCCGGATCGATGTGGTTGTACAGATCAGCATTAACCTTGAGTGCCGAGGCGTGCAGTCCAGCCTTATGGGCAAAGGAGGCCCAGCCCGCGTATGGCTGATGGGTGTTCGGCGCGATATTCGCGAGCTCAGCCAGGGCATGGGAGATGCGCACGGTCTCGCGAAGCGCGCCCTCAGGCAGGCACTCGATACCGAGCTTCAGCTGCAGATTGGGAACCACGACGAAGAGATCGGCATTTCCGGTGCGCTCGCCGTAGCCATTGGCCGTGACCTGCACATGGGTGACACCTGCTTCGACGGCAGAGACAGAGTTCGCGATAGCGCAGCCTGTGTCATCTTGGCAATGAATGCCGAGACGAACACCCGAGCGCTCACGAACATCGGTGACCACTTCGTACATGCCATGCGGCAGCATCCCGCCGTTGGTGTCACACAGCACACCCACCGAGGCACCGGCTTCGGCAGCGGCCCTCAGCAAGCGAACTCCGTAGTCAGGGTCGTGCTTGTACCCATCGAAGAAGTGCTCCATGTCAACGAAGACTCGACGACCTTCACCCACCAGGTAGGCAACCGTGTCAGTGACCATGTCGACGTTCTCGTCTAGCGAAGTCTTCAGCGCCTCTATGACGTGACGCACATCGGACTTCGCCACCAAGGTGACGACCGGAGCCAGCGAATCAAGGAGTGCGCGCACCTGGAGATCGTCAGTGACCTTGACCCCCGCCTTGCGAGTGGCCCCGAATGCGCAGAGCTCAGCGTTCTGGAGACTCAGTTCCTTGCGAGCGCGCTCAAAGAACTCGGTGTCCTTGGGCATGGCTCCCGGCCAACCGCCTTCGATGAAACCGACGCCGTACTCATCAAGTAGCCGGGCGACCTTGAGCTTGTCCTCGACGGAGTACGAAATGCCCTCACGCTGGGCACCATCGCGCAGCGTCGTGTCATACACATGGAATGCATCCGGGCGGCTCATGATCCTTCTTCCCTGCTACTTCTTCTCAATGAAAAAGCCTCCCGTGGGGTACGGAAGGCTGCGCGTCGAGGTGGGTCGACGCGCTACGTAATGATGATGGTGCTGGTCACGAGCCCTAAGTTAGCAGATCGAGTGGAGCCAGTTATGGGTGTCAGGGGTCGCACCTGTCTGGATATCGAGGAGGGCCTGTCGCAGGCGGAGCGTCACGGGGCCTGATTCGCCTCCGTGCACCTGCCAGGTGCCGCTCTCGCGGCTCTTCACCTCTCCGACAGGGGTAATGACCGCAGCGGTGCCGCAGGCGAATACCTCGGTGATCCCCCCCGACGCACAGCCTTCACGCCACATGTCGACGCTGATGCGACCTTCCTCGGCCCGGATGCCTAGGTCTTCTGCCACCTGGAGCAAGGACGAGCGGGTGATTCCGGGCAGCAGCGAACCGGTCAGTTCTGGGGTCACGATTCGAGCTGAGTCGCCGGAGCCGTAAACGAAGTACAGGTTCATGCCGCCCATCTCCTCGATCCAGGCATGCTCCGTGGCATCGAGCCACACGACCTGGTCGCAGCCATGCTGGGCTGCCTCGG
>CALFIA010000014.1 GCA_937876275.1 uncultured Actinomycetes bacterium
AGCCAAGATCCTGCGGGCAAACGAGGACAACATCACCAAGGACGACGTCACCGAGGGCCTGACGGCCGTCGTGGCCATTCGCCTCGCGGAGCCCCAGTTCGAAGGCCAGACCAAGGAGATCCTCGGGACTCCGGCAGCTACCCGCATCGTCGGCAATGTCGTGGCCAAGGAGCTCGCCGCCTGGTTCACGAACCCGCCGCGCGGCGAGAAAGCCGCAGCCAAGGCGGTGCTCGAGAAGTCCGCGAATGCCATGCGTGCTCGCATCGCCGCTCGCACCCATCGCGACACCCAGCGCCGCAAGACGGCACTCGAATCCTCGGCACTTCCCGCAAAGCTCGTCGACTGCCGTGCTGATGACGTCGAGCGCACCGAACTGTTCATCGTGGAGGGCGACAGCGCCCTGGGCACGGCCAAGGTTGCCCGCAATGCCGACTATCAGGCGCTCCTGCCTATTCGCGGCAAGATTCTCAACGTCCAGAAGTCGTCACTCGCTGACATGCTGAAGAACAATGAATGCGCGTCGATCATCCAGGTGATCGGCGCCGGTTCAGGTCGTTCCTTCGAGCTCGATCAAGCGCGCTACGGCAAGGTCATCTTGATGTCAGATGCCGACGTCGACGGCGCGCACATTCGCTGCCTGCTGCTGACCTTGATCCATCGCTACATGCGTCCGTTGCTCGATGCCGGGCGTGTGTTTGCTGCAGTGCCGCCGCTCCATCGTCTCGAGATCATCAACGCGGGCAGCAAGGCCAATGAGGTCATCTACACGTACTCCGATGCCGAGATGAAGTCACTGCTCGTCGATGCCGACAAGCGCGGCAAGCGAGTCAAGGACCCAGTGCAGCGGTACAAGGGCCTCGGCGAGATGGATGCCTCACAGCTTCGCGAGACTACGATGGATCCCGCGCATCGCACACTGCGTCGCATCTCGGTATCTGACGCTCAGGCAGCCGAAGAGGTCTTTGACCTGCTCATGGGCAATGACGTCGCTCCGCGCAAGGAGTTCATCGTCGACGGGGCTGCCGGCCTCGATCGCGATCGTATTGACGCATAACTGCGCCACCCCGTGGGTCGCGGGTAAGGCTTAACCGTGGTGGATGTTCAGGCGTCCGGTGCGCACGTCGTAGATCGCGCCACCGACCTGGAGATTCTTCGGGAGCAGCGGGAATGCCCGGATCCGATCGAGGTCGGTCTGCAGGGCTGACTCCTGGTTGTCGACCGTGCGGAACTCGATGCTGCGGGTATCGACGTCGAAGCGCTCCTTGATTTCCGCGTGGATCGCCGCCTCCGTGCCACTGGCCATCTTGCATTCGGTGTGGGGCATGACCAGCACACGATTGACGTTGAGCAGGTAGGTCGCGAGCACCAGGGTGCGCAGGACGTCGTCGGTGACGCGGGCGCCGGCGTTACGGATGATCTTCACGTCACCGGGCTCCATGCCGACCACGGCCAGCGGCGCGATGCGGCTGTCCATGCAGGTGATGATCGCCAGGCCCTTGGCCGCGATGCCGCTCAGGGCGCTGGAGGTGAAACCGGCCTCATGGGCTGCATTACTGGCGAGCACGTCGGCAAAGGCATCAGCCGGGAAATCAGTCATGTCCGAACTCTAGGCCGTGTGTTCTCGTCAGGTGGCCGGCGCAGCAGGCAGATGTGACCCACGTGGTCATCGTCACAGTGGCGTGGAAGAGCCCCTGAGCGGCCATGTGTGTGGCATCGTTCGGGGACCAGTACGCCCATGAAGGAGTCGGAATGTCTCGAGCGCTCAGAGTTGCCATCATCGGATCCGGCCCCTCGGGCATGTACGCCGCTGATGCCCTGATCGGCCAGACCGACGTTCCTGTCTCCGTCGACGTCATCGACAAGCTGCCCGTACCCTTCGGCCTGGTGCGCTACGGCGTGGCCCCCGATCACCACAGCATCCGCTCGGTGCGCGACACCCTCGACAAGATCCTCGACAAGCCGGGTGTGCGCTTCATCGGCAATCTCGAGGTCGGCAGCGATATCAGCGTGACCGAACTCCACGAGTACTTCGATGCGGTGATCTTTACTTATGGTGCCTCGCGTGACCGCCGGCTCGGTATTCCCGGGGAGGATCTCGCGGGCAGTGTTGCTGCGACCGATTTCGTTGCCTGGTACTGCGGTCATCCGGAAGCCGATCGCGCGGAGTTCGAGACACTCGTTCCTTCCGCCACCTCGGCCGTCGTGGTCGGAGTCGGAAACGTCGCCGTTGACGTCACCCGAGTTCTCGGCAAGACCGTTGCCGAGCTCAATGACACTGATATGCCACAGCATGTGTTCGACACCCTCGACAAGAGCGGCATCACCGATATCTACGTCCTGGGCCGCCGTGGCCCGGCGCAGGCCACGTTCACGACCAAGGAGCTCAAGGAACTCGGCGAGCTCGCGGATGCCGACGTGATCATCGATCCGGCGGCCATGGAACTCGATGCCTTCAGTGCTGAGCAGGCAGCCGCCGACAAGGCCACGGCTCGCAATGTCGAGGTCATGCGCGAGTGGTCCACCCGCACTCCTGAGGGCAAGCGCCGTCGTATCCACATGCACTTCTTCGCACGCCCGGTCGAGCTCACCGGTGATGATCGCGTGCGGCAGGTGGTGGTGGAGCGAACGGCCCTTGATGCCACCGGTGGCGCTTCCGGTACCGGAGAGATGTACACGGTCAATGCCGACTTCGTCGTACGTAGCGTGGGCTATCGCGGCACGGCCCTCGATGAGGTGCCGTTCGACTCAGGCAAGAACGTGATCCCGAGCGCTGAAGGTCGCGTGCAGCGCGACGGCGTGACCGTCCCGGGTGAATACGTCGCTGGCTGGATCAAGCGCGGCCCGACGGGCATCATCGGCACGAATAAGAAGTGCGCTGTCGGCACGGTGGCTTCCCTGCTTGAAGACGTCAGCGCCAATCTGCTGCCCGCACCTGCCCACGGCACCATCGAGGAGTTTGACGCTCGCATAGCCGGACTCGAGACCGTCGACACCGCTGGCTGGCGTTCCATCGATCAGGCGGAGCGTGCCTTGGGTGAGTCCGCGGGACGCGCTCGTACTTCCCTGCACACTGAGGCTGACATGCTCGCCGCAGCGAAGGGCTAACGCCAGTTCGTGCTCTCGGTCATTGACACGGCTACCCAGGCGGTGCCGGCGACTGGCTCTTTGTTGCATGACTCCGCTCGCTCAGGGATGTCCTGCGTGCGCACGCTCACTCGCCAACTGCGTCCGTCGCGATGGCGCACCTCGGCCATGAGCTGAGCGAGATTCTCGAATCGCACCCCGGGGCGCACGGGAACAGCGCGATCGTCAATGATCCAGAGCACATCGAGGGCGTTCTCGGCGCGCTCGTCAATGGTGGTGCGGACATGAGCTTCGGCCACCTGCAGCGGTTGCGGCCATGCGGAGCGGCCACGGTATGACTCGGTAGTGATCTCGCGGGCGAACGCTGCGGCGTGAATCTCCAGGGCACGCTCAGTGGTCAGACGCCCCCACACTGCACCCGACGGAATGGTAAGCGCGGTTGGAGCAAACCGATGGCCGCCCAGATGGCTGCATTCCCACACCGACGAGCGGACTTCTGCGGGCAGGGCATCGTGCACGGCGGCGATCAGTGCACGACCATGAATCGCGCAGCATGCATCTCGGCCACTGTGCGTGCAGATGAACATGGTGGGGTCTGCAACCTTGGTACCGATCGGCGGAAGCTGGCCCTGAGCCATAGCCGCGAAATCCCAGGTGGCAAGCTCGCTGAGATCGCGAATCAGTCCGTGGCGCATCCAGCAGTCACCCGGGCTGGTGTGCACGACCCAGACGTTGTGCTCGGAGATAGTGCGATCGGTGCGCTCAGGGTGGCGGGCCAGCAACAACGAGGTGCCGGTGCCCTGTGCACGCTCGATGAGCTGCTGACCAAGCACTGGGTCGATGGTGCTCTCCAGCAATGCCTGTGAACCCCATGGGCCCGGCTGCTCGATGACGACCCAGCACTGGGCGACTTGGGCCGTGCCTACGAGGGGTTCGTCGGCGGCGAGGGATTCGACGGAACAGGCGCTCATGTAATCGAGCCTCCCACACCAGCGATAGGCGCAGTGCCGGCAGTTCCGGTGCCATCACGTCGGTCATCTATCGCGGGCAGTTCGACAGCCACGCCGGAAGCAGTCGACGCCCGAGGCGGTGCACTGACCGCCCAAGCTCCGATCAGAGCATCCTCACCCGAGCGCAGCTTGTGGCAACGCACGCCTGCCGTCGCGCGACCCTTGGCGGGGTATTCGGCGAATGCAGTGACCTTGATGCTGCCGGCATCAGTGCCCGGCAGTGCGCTGGAGGAGCCTGCGATGGTCACCACGCAGGCCTTCGCCGGATCCGTGATGACCGCAAATCCCAGGACTTCGTCGCCCTTGCCCAGCTTGATGCCTGCCATGCCCGCTGCTGCACGACCTTGGGGGCGCACGGCACTGGCCGGGAAGTGCAGTAGTTGCGCCTGGGCGGTGATCAGGACCAGTTCGGCCGATTCTGCAGTGGCCTCATCCAGTGCTGCGGCGCCGACGACAGCGTCCTTGTCGTCGATTCGAATGACATCCCAGGAATCCTTGTTGCTCAGTGCATCAGGCTGGACGCGCTTGATGACACCGGAGCGAGTCGCCAGTGCGATCCCGGAATCCAGGGGAGCAAGGCACAGCGCCGATTCGCCCTTGGGCAGATCGATGAAGGCACCGAGAGGTGCACCGGCAGATAACGCGGGGGTGCCATGAACTGCGGGAAGTGACGGGATGTCGAGCACGGACATACGAATCACTCTGCCGGCGCTTGTTACGAGCCCGATGTGGCCTCGAGTTGTCGCAGGTGCATACGACGTGATGACGTCATGCTTGGCGCGCGTGGCCTCCGGATCGGAAGCGAGGCGAGTGTCAGATGTGCGGGCGATCAGGCCGGTGCTCGACATCAGCACGATGCACGGTTCATCCTCGACTTCAAGCGACATCGCAGTGGTGGTCACGGCAACGCTGCCCTCCATGAGCAGAGTGCGACGCGGCGTAGCGTGCGCCTTGGCTACAGCGGCGAGCTCATCCGAGACCACGGTGCGCAGTGCGTTGTCATCGTCGATGATCGCGGTGAGCGCCTCGATATCACTGCGCAGGCCGTCCGCTTCCTTCTCGAGTTCGATACGCGAGAACTTCGTCAGGCGGCGCAGGGGCATGTCGAGGATGTAGTTCGCCTGAGTGTCGGAAAGGTCGAAGACGTCAATGAGTCGCTGCTTCGCCGACGCGGCGTCATCGGATTCGCGAATCAGCTGAATCACCTCGTCGATGTCGAGAATTGCGATGAGCAAGCCCTCGACGATGTGCAGTCGATCTTGGGCCTTCGCTCGACGGAAACGGCTGCGGCGCAGCACGACCTCGAATCGATGGGAGAGGAACACGTGCAGCATGTCGAGAATGCCCAGCGTCTGCGGCTGGCCCTGAACCAGTGCCACCGCGTTGATGTTGACACTGTCTTCCATCGGCGTGAGCTTGAAGAGCTGCTCGAGCACCGCCTCAGGATTGAAGGCACTCTTGATCTCGATCACGAGATTGAGCCCGGAATCACCGTCAGTGAGATCAGTGACGTCGGCGATGCCTTGGAGCTTCTTCGATTGCACGAGATCCTTGATGCGCTCGATCACGCGCTCCGGGCCAACATTCATGGGCAGCTCGGTGACCACGATGCCCTTGCGGCGCGGACTGACCTGCTCGATGCGTGTGCGGGCGCGCACCTTGAACATGCCGCGTCCTGATTCGTACGCGTCTCTAATGCCGTCGAGTCCGATGATCACGCCACCACCGGGCAGATCGGGGCCGGGGATGAAGCGCATGATCTCGTCGAGGCTCGCCTTGGGCTTCTTGATCAGGTGACGGGCGGCGCCGATGACCTCGCCGAGGTTATGCGGCACGAGATTGGTGGCCATGCCCACCGCGATGCCGGAGGCACCATTGACGAGCAGATTCGGAATCGCGGCGGGAAGAACGGCAGGTTCGGTCTCGCGGCCGTCATAGTTCGCGACGAAGTCAACGACGTCCTCATCGAGACTGGTCGTCATGTCGAGTGCGGCGGGTGCGAGGCGTGCCTCGGTGTAGCGCATGGCGGCAGGGCCGTCATCGGCCGAGCCGAAGTTTCCGTGGCCGTCGATCATCGGCAGGCGCAGCGAGAACGGCTGTGCCATGCGCACCAGGGCGTCGTAGATCGCGGAGTCGCCGTGCGGGTGCAAGCGGCCCATGACATCACCGACCACGCGGGCGCTCTTGACGTGGCCACGCTCCGGGCGAAGGCCCATTTGCGACATCTGGAAAAGGATGCGGCGCTGTACCGGCTTGAGTCCGTCACGAGCGTCGGGCAGGGCGCGCGAGTAGATCACGGAGTACGCGTACTCGAGGAAGGAGCTGCGCATCTCCTCGGATACGTCAATGTCGACGATGCGGCCATCCCCGGCCGGGGAAGCCTTGGCGGTACGCCGTGCCACGTGGTGCCCTTCGTTGACTGAGCCCTCATTGTGCTGGTTCGTCCCCGCGGAGCGGTGCTCCGACACCCAGGCCCAGGAGGAACCCTCGTGGCCTCCGTGACCCCTGTGATCTCTG
>CALFIA010000015.1 GCA_937876275.1 uncultured Actinomycetes bacterium
ATCTGCTGGGCGACCTCCACGAGGATGGCGTGGCGATCGTGCTGACCACGCATGACCTCAACGGCATGGCAGCTCACCTTCCTCACCTTGTCTGCGTGAACAAGCGCATCGTGGCTGATGGGTCTCCCGCCGAGGTCATCACTCCTGCCGTTCTTGAGGAGACCTTCGGGGCTCGCATGGAGGTTCTAGAGCATCTCGGCATGCTCGTCGTCGTCGACGGCGCACCCGAGGTTCGAACGGAGGCCATGTGATGGACTCCCTGCTCGAACCACTGTCCTACGCCTTCTTCGACAAGGGCCTGATCGTCGCAACGTTGTCAGGTGCACTCCTCGGCTTCATCGGCGTCTTCATCGTGCTGCGTGGCATGAGCTACATCGGCCATGGCCTTTCGCATTCGATTTTCGGCGGCTTCGCAGCCTCGCAGCTCTTCGCGGCGCAGTTCTACATGCTGGGCGCGGGGCTCTGGGGCGTGGTGTCGGCACTCGCGATCACCACGGTTGCCCGTCGCGGGCGCGTCGGCGCCGATGCCGCCATCGGCGTCATCACCACTGCGTCTTTCGCCCTGGGCGTGGCCCTGTTTGCGAAGTTCGGCACCAGCGGGCCGTCGTTCGAGAATGCCCTCTTCGGCAGCATCCTGGGTATCAGCATCCAGCAGATCATCGGGCTCGTGGCCGTGAGCATCCTGGCGGCGCTCTTCGTCTTCCTGCGCTACCGCGCACTCATCTTCTCGACCTTCGACCCCGATGTCGCCGATGTGTCGGGCGTTCGTGTCGCGCGACTTGAGGCAATGCTCATGATCGTGCTCTCGCTCGCGATCCTGGCCACCCTCACGGTCATCGGTGTCACGCTGGTCGCCGCGATGCTGGTTATCCCGGCAGTCATCGGCCGCATGCTCACTGATTCCTTCGGAAAGATGCTCGCCTGGAGCACCGGCATCGGCATGTTCTGCGGTTTCGTCGGCATGTACGCCAGCTACTACGCGGGAGTGCCGTCGGGCACGATGATCGTGCTTGTTGGTGCCGTCCTCTTCGTTATCGTTCTCGCGATCACCGGAGGCCGCGGCCTGCGCCGCTCCGCCGGTCTCGACAAGCATCACGACGTAGCCGCACTAGCCCCGGTGGTGACCAGATGAGACTCGAACCCGGCGACAAGGCTCCTGCCTTCTCACTTCTCGATGACACAGGAAAGACCGTCAAGCTCTCCGACTTCAAGGGCAAGCGAGTGCTGCTCTATGCCTACCCGGCCGCACTCACCCCGGGCTGCACCAAGCAGGCCTGCGACTTCCGCGACAACCTCAAGGCCTTCACCAAGCAGGGCTTGGTCGTCATCGGAATCTCCCCCGACAAGCCGGAGAAGCTCGCCAAGTTCCGCGAGCACGATGACCTCACCTTCACCCTGCTCAGCGATCCCGACAAGGCAGTACTTGCCTCGTACGGTGCCTTCGGCGAGAAGATGATGTACGGCAAGACAGTCACGGGCGTGATTCGCTCGACCTTCGTCATCGACGCCAAGGGCAAGATCGAGCAGGCGTTCTGCAACGTCAAGGCCACCGGGCACGTCGCCAAGCTCATGCGCGACCTGGAGATCTAGCTCCGAGCATCCTCTGTCGTAGACTGCTGCCATCACACGGGAGTGGTGGAATTGGCAGACACGCAGGATTTAGGTTCCTGTGTCTTCGGACGTGAGGGTTCAAGTCCCTTCTCCCGTACTTAGCGAAGAACGTCGTGGAAGAGTTCTTCCCAGCGGTCCAGGATCAGTTCCGGACGCAATTCCCGAGCGGCCATGCGACCGCCGGAGCCAAGTTTTTGTCGCAGCTCGTGTGACTCCATCGCTGCGCTCAGCGCCCGTCCAAGTGAGCCGGCATCACCACGCGCTGCGAGAAGGCCATTGACCCCCTCCTGCAGGAGAGCGCGCACGCCGGCCGAACAGTCGGTGGCCACCACGGGCACACCGCACGCCATTGCCTCGGCGAGAACCAACGGGAATCCCTCAATTAATGAGGGCAGCACTACGAGGTCACTCGACAGCAACACGCGCTCGGGATCAAGAACGGGGCCATGGAACGAGATGCGCTCAGCACCCTCGGTCAAGCGATCTACCATCTGGCGCAAGGCCGGCTCGTCAGGGCCATCGCCGACGAATTGCAATGACCAGTCGGGATGAGAGGCCGCGATGCGACCCCACGCCTCCACCAGGAACTGCGGGCCCTTCTCGACCGACAACCGACCGAGATACGTGATCGTTGTCGTACCCAAGGCAGCAGGCCGGTCAGGGAAGAAACTGACGGCATTCGGGATGGCGCAGGTGTTGTTGAGCCCCGCCTCCCTGAAACACCGTGCATCCTCCTCTGTCAGCAGTGCGAAGGCATCGATCTCGGCATAAGCAGCGCGAAGTCGATCGAGTTCAGGGCCGCTCGCCGCCGCTTCGAAGGATGAGTGGTACTGCCCGATCACGCGCCAGCCGCGATGATCGACCTCAGCAAGATGCTCCATCGCCCACACCTGCGTCGTGATGATCACGCCAGGAGGCCCTTCACGCAGTAGTTCGTCCAAACGCGCACAGCAGAGTTCACGCAGCTGCTGACGGCCCGCGTCATCCTCTCGCACTGGCTGTGGGCGATCACCGAGCACGTGCATTCGATAGGCCGGCTCGGCAATGAACTGATGTCGCGGCTCAAAAGGCACGATCCCGGCCAGGTCAACGTCATAGCCTCGAAGTGCGAGGCCCTGAGCCAAGGAGTGCGCGACACGTTGCGCTCCACCGACACCGTCGATGTCGTTACCGATGATCACCACGCGCAGGCTCATGGCATACCCCGCATTGCGGCAATCGCCCGCTGCGCACTTTCTCCGTCGAGCTCACCCGCGAACATCGAGACGAAGTCGCGATGGCCGGTGGGATCAGTGTCGAAGCCGCCGCTCGGTGTTGCCTCGATCAAGGCCTGAACCCAGTCAGTGAGAGCAGCAAAATCTCGCAGCAACGGCCCGGGGCCACTGGTAGCCAAGTCCAGGTACAGACCAACTGAGCGTCTCGTGAAACGCTCGTAGTCAGGCACATAGAAACCGATCGGGCGCCCCAGGCGCGCAAAGTCGAAGGTGACTGCCGAGTAATCAGTGAGAAGCGCATCCGAGGATCCAAGGTACGAGTCAAAGTCACCTTCGGTGGAAATGTCCCGTATGCCGTTGGCCCAACGAGCGGGCACGACCAACGGGTCACCGGGATGCGATCGCACAAGCAGGTAGACCGAATTGCCGAACTCTCGCCACCAGCGCGCGAGATCGAGGCGAGATTCAGCGCTCGTGTGCGCAGTGGGTGCATAGATCACCACTGGCCTATCCGTGGGCAGACCCTTGGCCACACGCATCTCAGCTTCTATGCGAAGGACCGCGTCGCCGAATGGCGAGCAGCTCTCGACCAACGGCCCGTCGAACCCGATCGCGCGTGCAGTGGTCTGCGAGAAGAACTCCGAAGGTGAAAGCACCGCGTCCCAGCGATCGCGATTATTCGGCCGAGGAAGGCGAACACGTGGCGACGTCAACGGCCAGTCAGGTGCATCGGAGCCCACTCGCTTCAGTGCGATTCCGTGCCAGGTCTGCAGGTATCGAGTGTGCCTGCTCTTGCGCACGCTCGTGTCGATGCCGAAGTCGTCGATCCAGTAACGCGCTCGTGCGATACGCCAAGCACCGCGAATGGTGCTCGGGTCCACCCGAACCAGCCAATCGATTCCGTTGATCGCGGTGTCGGAACCTAGCCAACGCACGCGAGCACGCGATTGGGCGACATGCAGGTACTCGGCGATCGCACGAGGGTGGCCGGTGAACTGACGACCGTGATCACTGGCGATCACGAACGCATTTCGGTCAGGTAGGTACTCGCCGACTCGTCGGGCGACCTTCGGCAAGGTGCCGTGAGTGAAGCGGTGCCATCGCGAAGCGATCGCCTTGGTGCCAGGGATGACAAACCAGGCCTTGCGCAGCCCTGCTGCCGCCAGGCCCAACGTAGAGCGCCGGATAAGTCGCCAGCCCACGATGCCCTGGCCTCTCGATTCGAGATGCAACCCTTCTCGACGCAGGGCCGACACTCGGATCGGCATTGTCGTACCGGTGCGTACCTCCGATGCGCGCACGATCGAGGTATTGGCCTGCTCGCCGAAGTGGATTTCGACACCAAGGAAGCCCCGATCTCCCAGGTTAGATCG
>CALFIA010000016.1 GCA_937876275.1 uncultured Actinomycetes bacterium
CTTGCTGCTGCCCTGCGCACGGACTCCGGAGTCGATGACCTCCTGGCGCGCTTCGATCGCTGGGGCCCGGATCTATGGAATGGCCTCGTCGGTGCCTATGACGCCGAAACCGTTCTTCCTCGCTTCGTCGAGTTGATTGCCCAGGCTCATCGCGATCGCAGTGCGGCCCTGCGGGCACGCGATACCGAGCGGCTGCTCCAGCCCGACTGGTTCCAACGGCCCGAGGCACTCGGCTACGTCGCCTACGCCGATCGCTTCGCCGGAGATCTCGCGGGCGTGCAGTCGCATATCGATTACCTCAGCGATCTCGGCGTCACCTACTTGCACTTGATGCCGCTGCTCGAGCCGCGCCCCGCTCCGAATGACGGTGGCTATGCCGTCATGGACTACCGCAAGGTACGCAGCGATCTGGGCACCATGGAAAACCTTCGCGAGCTTGCCTCGGCACTTCACGAAGCCGGCATCGCGTTAACCCTCGACCTCGTTCTCAATCACGTGGCGCAGGAGCATGAGTGGGCAGTCGCGGCACGCAAGGGTGATGCCGCCAAGCGCGAGTACTTCCTCACGTATCCCGACCGCGAGATGCCCGATCAGTACGAGCGATCACTCCCCGAGGTGTTCCCGACTTTCGCCCCCGGCAACTTCACGTGGGATGACTCACTGAACTCCTGGGTCTGGACAACCTTCAACACGTGGCAGTGGGATCTCAACTGGGCGAACCCCGATGTGCTCTGCGAGTTCGCCGACATAATCTTGTTCCTTGCCAACCAGGGCGTCGACTGCGTGCGCCTGGATGCCATTGCCTTCCTCTGGAAGCGAATGGGCACCAACTGCCAAGGCGAGCCTGAGGTGCATGCCATTACGCAGGCGCTTCGTGCAGCAGCGCGAATCGCGACTCCCGCATTGATCTTCAAGGCCGAGGCCATCGTCGGGCCTGATGATGTCGTGAAGTACCTCGGCGTCGGTGAGCATGCCGGCCGCATCTCCGACCTGGCGTACCACAACTCGCTCATGGTCCAGATCTGGTCCGCATTCGCCATGCACGATGCGCGACTGCTCACCGCATCACTCAATCGATTCGCGCAGATTCCATCCACCACTGCATGGGGCACTTACCTGCGCTGCCACGACGACATCGGCTGGGCGATCGATGATCGCGATGCGAATAGCCAGGGTTTCGATGGAGGCGCCCACCGAGCCTTCCTCGCCGAGTACTACGCAGGCGAGTTCGACGGCAGCCCTTCGCGCGGCGCTCACTTCCAGAGCAATCCGCTCACCGGCGACCGCCGTACTTCTGGCTCTGCCGCGAGCCTCGCAGGCGTCGAGTCAGCTCTCGACTCTCACGACGAGGCGGCACTCACCCTCGCCATCGACAAGGTGCTCTGCGGATACGCCATCGTCCTCGGCTTCGGCGGCATCCCGCTGATCTACATGGGCGACGAGATCGGCCTGCTCAACGACTACGCATTCGTCAATGAACCTGAGCACGCGGCCGACAACCGCTGGCTGCATCGGCCGCTCATGGACTGGCCCCGTGCGAACGCAGCGCGCACTTCCTCTGATTACTCCGGTCGACTCCTGCGCGGCCTGACCGAGCTGATCGAGGCACGCAAGGACTGTGATGCCCTGCATGCCGCCACGCCACCAGAGATCTTCCATAGCGCCGACTCGGCAATTCTCGTGCTGCGCCGGCGTCATCCCGGTGGCGCCGTGGTGCAGGTGTTCAACATGGCCGGCACTCCCCGCGAGCTCTCTGCTGAGTCGCTTTGGCCTCTCAATGTCACCCAGCTTCGAGATCTGATCACCGGAAGTTCGGTGAGCCTGTCGGGCGCACGTCTGCGTCTGCCGGCCTACGGCTCCCTCTGGCTGGTCGACACTCCCTGACCGTGACCAACTGAACACCGGCCGGGCTATCGACGCGGCTGCCGCCGACCTACGCTTACACGGTGACTGACTTCCTGTACACCGACATGCTTCCGCTCGGCCCCGACCAGACCACGTACCGCTTGCTCACGTCCGAAGGCGTCGAGACGGTCGAGGCGGCAGGCCGCACCTTCCTCCAGGTGAGTCCGGAGGCACTGCGCCTGCTCGCCTACGAGGCGATCCACGACATCCAGCACCTGCTGCGCCCCGGCCACCTGGCCCAGCTGGCCACGATCCTCAAGGATCCCGAGGCCTCGGCCAATGATCGCTTCGTGGCTCTTGATCTGCTCAAGAACGCGAACATCTCCGCCGGCGGCATCCTGCCGATGTGCCAGGACACCGGCACCGCGATCGTGATGGGCAAGCGCGGCCAGAACGTCTGGACCACCGGGCAAGACGAAGAGCACCTGTCACGCGGCATCTTCGACGCTTACCAGAAGCTGAACCTGCGCTACTCGCAACTGTCGCCCATCAGCATGTGGGAGGAGCGCAACACCGGCTCGAACCTGCCGGCGCAGATCGAGCTCTATGCCAATACGCATGCGGGTCACGAGGCGTCGTACGAGTTCCTCTTCATGGCCAAGGGCGGCGGCAGCGCGAACAAGAGCTACCTCTACCAGGAGACCGCGGCACTGCTGAACCCGACGAGCTTCGCGCGTTTCCTCGACGAGAAGCTGCGCTCACTGGGCACTGCCGCGTGCCCGCCGTACCACCTTGCCGTGGTCGTCGGCGGTACGAGCGCGGAGTTCGCACTCAAGACCGCGAAGTATGCGAGCGCTCGCTACCTCGACTCGCTGCCGGTGCATGGTGATGCCGACGGCCATGCGTACCGCGATCTCGAGATGGAAGCCGAGATCTGGAAGATGACTCAGGAGTTCGGCATCGGTGCGCAGTTCGGCGGTAAGTACTTCTGCCACGACGTGCGTGTCATTCGCCTGCCGCGACATGGTGCATCGTGCCCGGTCGCAATCGCCGTCTCCTGCTCTGCCGACCGCCAAGCACTCGCAAAGATCACTTCGGAGGGCGTATTCCTCGAGCAACTCGAAACCGAGCCCGCTCACTACCTGCCCGAGATCACCGATGCTCACCTCGACGATGACGTCGTCGCAATCGATCTCAACCAACCGATGGATCAAATCCGCAACACGCTCTCGAAACTGCCGGTGAAGACTCGAGTCTCGCTGACCGGATCGCTCATCGTCGCGCGCGATCTCGCACATGCGCGCGTCAAGGGCATGCTCGATCGTGGGGAAGAAATCCCGCAGTACTTCAAGGATCACGCGGTTTACTACGCCGGCCCGGCCAAGACCCCTGAGGGCTACGCCTCTGGCTCATTCGGCCCGACCACTGCAGGTCGCATGGATACCTACGTCGATCAATTCCAAAAAGCCGGTGGCTCAATGGTGATGCTGGCGAAGGGCAATCGCAGCAATGCGGTCACGAAGGCCTGCCAGGAGAACGGCGGCTTCTACCTCGGCAGCATCGGTGGTCCGGCCGCACGACTCGCCCAGGACAACATCACCAAGGTCGAGGTTCTCGACTTCGCCGAGCTGGGCATGGAAGCCGTCTGGAAGATCGAGGTTGTCGACTTCCCGGCATTCATCGTGGTCGACGACAAGGGCAATGACTTCTTCGCCGAGACGATGAAGCCGATCCTGTCGATCGGCATGGGAGCACCGAAGCAGTAACTAGCGCTTCTGGTTCTTCTTTGCTGCTGCCGCCTTCTTCTTCGCGGCAGCTGCTTTCTTCGCCTTGGCCTTGGCTACTGCTTTGGCGTGCGCCTTCTGCTTTGCGACAGCCTTCGCGTGTGCCTTCTTCTTCGCTAGAGCCTTAGCCTTCGCTGCGGCCTTTGCTGCTGCCTTCGGGTGAGCCTTGGCCCAGGCCTTCTTCTTCGCGGCAGCCTTGGCCTTTGCCTTCGCGAGTGCCACGGCATGCGCGTGCTTGGCCGCCGCAGCCTTGGCGGCTGCCACCTTCGCCGCCTTGATCTGGGCGGGTGAGAGCCAGCAGAGGCCGCCCCAATGGCTGCGACCCTTGCCTTCGCGCCAGATAGTGAAGAACGCACGGTCCTGCCAGTAGCGGTTCCACTTGGCGACCGGCGTCTTGCGCAAGGTGCTGAGGATCTTCAGCCCCTCGTCTCCGAACTGCTTTTGCACGGACGGCTGCATCATCCAGGTCACGCCACGACCGAGGGGTCGACTCAACTGGTACGCGCCCTGGTAGTAGCTGCGAGTGCCGCCTGAGGCGTAGTTGCCGTGGCTCTCGCGCTTGGCGATGCAGAGCCGATTCTTCTCCGCCGCGTAGCTGTAGCCCGCCCCCTGGTAAAGGCTGGCCATCAGACCACGGCGATCAGCCGCCGCACCCTTGCCCAGTGCGTAACTTCGCTCGCGCTCCAAGGGCGACGAGGCGTTGGTGACGGTAGGTACCGCCGGGGCAGCCGCTGGGTCTGAGGATGCCGGGGCCGCAGTCGCTACCGACGTGGTGTCGCCCTCAGCGGCCACGGCAGCAGGGGCGAGCACCGCGCCGAGGCCGAAGGCCCCGAGGGTGAGCGCCGCCACCGTGACGGTCTGGAGCCGGTTGAGCATGTACCTACGGTGCCTAAGAAAGCCGTTTCTGTCACCTTCGATTGCCTGCAACACCGTCACAGGGAAAAGGGACAAAGGGGACTTAGGTCGTGGATCTCCCCCATAATCCGCCTATGGAGTGACGGTGGTCACATTTGTCGATCTCAGCCGTAATTCGGCTCAGATCTGGATGTCCTCGAGCATCTCGGTGACCAGCGCGGCGATCGGCGACCGCTCGGAACGAGTAAGCGTCACGTGCGCGAAGAGTGGGTGACCCTTGAGCTTCTCGACCACCGCGACCACGCCGTCATGGCGTCCGACCCTCAGGTTGTCGCGCTGAGCTACGTCATGGGTGAGAACCACGCGGGAGTCCTTACCGATGCGCGACAGCACGGTCAGCAGAACATTGCGCTCGAGCGACTGGGCCTCGTCGACGATGACGAAGGCATCATGCAAGGAGCGTCCGCGGATGTGGGTGAGGGGCAAGACCTCGAGCATTCCGCGATCGACGATCTCCTCGACGACCTCCTGAGTAGTGATAGCGCTCAGGGTGTCATAGACCGCCTGGCCCCACGGTCCCATCTTCTCCTGCTCACTGCCGGGCAAGTAGCCGAGTTCTTGGCCGCCGACTGCGAAGAGCGGACGGAACACCATGACCTTGCGGTGCTGCTGACGCTCGAGCACTGCCTCAAGGCCGGCACACAGTGCGAGCGCACTCTTACCCGTGCCTGCACGGCCACCGAGCGAGACGATGCCGATGTCGGGATCCATCAAGATGTCGAGCGCAATGCGCTGCTCCGCACTTCGACCGTGAATGCCAAATGCTTCGCGATCGCCGCGCACCAATCGCACGCGCTTGTCAGCCGTCACGCGACCGAGTGCGCTGCCGCGATCCGACATCATCACCAGTCCGGTGTTGACGGGAAGGTCAATGGCGTCGTCGACGTCAACGATGTTCTCTTCGTACATCGTGTCGATGGTTTCCGATGAGACATCGAGTTCGACGATGCCGGTATAGCCGGATGCGACGACAAGCTCTGCACGGTATTCCTCGGCAGTAAGACCGGCAGCCGATGCCTTGACGCGCATCGGAAGGTCCTTGCTGACCAGGATGACGTCGTGACCGTCTGCCGCAAGATTGCGCGCGACAGCAAGAATGCGAGTGTCATTGTCACCGAGTCGCAGGCCGCTCGGGAGGATCATCGGATCGCTGTGATTGAGTTCGATATGCACCGTGCCACCGGCATCACCGACTGACATCGGCTCATCAATACGACCGTGCGCGATGCGCAGTTCATCAAGCAGCCGAAGGGCATGCCGAGCGAAGTACCCAAGTTCGGGATGGCTGCGTTTCGCCTCGAGCTCGGTGACCACGACAACCGGGATGACGACGTCATGCTCATCGAACCGCAGGAGTGCTCGCGGGTCAGACAGCAGTACGGACGTATCGAGGACGTAAGTGCGGCGGTCTGCCTTGGGCACGAGGGGCCTCCTGGTGGGCCACCGTCGGGTGCGCCCGAGATCGGATACGAGCGGGCGGCTGCCTGCTCTGCCCTGACGCTAGGACTGCCTACCGCCTGCCGACTCCCGACACGCCGCGCGTGAAAGTGAGCACGAGGTTGCTTTCAGGTTACGTGCCGTAGCGGCGATTGCGATCGGCGAAGGCTCGCATGGCACGCAGGAAGTCGACGTGCCGAAAATCGGGCCAGTAAGCCTCGCAGAAGTAGAACTCGGAGTGTGCGCTCTGCCAGAGAAGGAAGCCAGAGAGTCGCTGCTCACCGGAGGTTCGGATTACGAGATCGGGGTCGGGCTGGCCGCTGGTGTACAGGTGCTGGGCGATGTGATCGACATCGACCAGTTGGGCGAGTTCGTCAAGAGTGGTGCCTGCGGTTGCGTGCTCATTGAGAAGTGCCTTTACTGCATCAACAACTTCGCGGCGCCCGCCGTAGCCGACCGCGACATTGACGAGAGAACCGTCGATACCCGCAGTGGCCAACTCCGCTTCCCGCAGAAGCGTCCGGGTCTGCTCGGGAAGGGTGTCTAGGGCGCCGACCGGGTGCAGACGCCACTTTCCCTGGCCGACGAGATCGGAGACGGTGTCTTCGATGATGCCGAGGAGTGCAGTGAGCTCAGCCTCGGGGCGATTGAGGTTGTCAGTGGAGAGCAGCCACAAGGTGACGACCTCGACTCCGGCCTCATCGCACCAGCCCAGAAAGTCGACGATCTTGGCCGCGCCGGCTCGGTGACCTGCGGAAGAGGAGGAGCCCTGAGCTTCGGCCCAGCGTCGATTGCCGTCGAGGATCACGCCTACGTGGCGAGGACGACGCTCCGGCGGGATCTGCGCCATGAGACGGCGCTCATACACGCCGTAGAGAACATCGGAGAGACCCACGCCCGAAGGTTACCTCTAAAGGGCCTCGAGCCGAGTGCGCATGGAGGATGCATCGGTCACCGGCGCTGTGCAGACGAATCCGCGGCAGATGTACGCCGCGGCCTTGCCATCGACGAGAGATCTGTCGCGCATCAGGGGAACATCCGGATCACCCCAGGCGACAACCGTGCCCGGCAACGGCACGAATCGTGCGGCCGCGAGCAGGTCATCGAAGCCATCGTCGCCCGGTGTGCCCACGACCGCGATTTCCACCGGCCCGGCAAGAAGTGCGGAGGCGGCGACCAATCCCCAGCCGGCGACGCGAGGCGCACGCGAGGCGAGCATTGTGACGATGCGGAGTGCTTCCTCGGCAATCACGCGATATTCCGTAAGCCCGGTGATGGCTGAATATGTGACGCAGGCGTTGGCCACAGCGAACCACCCCGACGGCTCGGCGTTGTCGGACGGATCTCGAGGGCGAATGATCAGCTGCTCGGCATCATCAGCCGTGTCATAGAAACCGCCCTCATCGTCAGCGAAATGCTGAATAGCGACATCGAGCAGCAACCCGGCGAACATCAGCCACTCGTCATTGCCGGTCGCTTGATAGAGCGCAAGCAGGCCTTCGGCGACACTTCCGTAGTCATCCAGCACCCCAGCGCTGGTGCCGGGGCGTCCATCGCGCGACGTTCGTGCGAGTCGGTCGTCACCTGCGGCACCCAGATGAACGGAGATCAGCAGATCAGCGGCTTCGACTGCTGCCTCAATCCAGGCGGGCTCATTGAGCAGAACACCTGCATCAGCGAGAGCCGCAATCGCCAGGCCGTTCCATGACGCCACGACCTTGTCGTCACGGCCCGGATGCACACGCAGTTCGCGCGCCGCAAACAGCGCAGCACGAATACGAGTCCACCGGCCGAGATCCGACGAGTCATGGAGCATCTGCAGTGTTGATGAGCCGTGCTCGAACGTGCCCTCGGGGGTGACCTCGAGAAGTGCGGCTGCCCACGCACCGTCGTCCTCACCCAGCACTTCAGTGAGTTCCGCAGGAGTCCAGGCATAGAACTTGCCTTCCACCCCTTCGCTGTCAGCATCGAGCGCCGCAGCGAATCCGCCTTCGGCGGTACGCAGGTCACGCAGCAAGAACTCGGCCGTCTCGCGCACGATGCGATGGGCAAGTGGATCAGCCGTGAGGCGATACCAGTGGGCATAGACGCGCAACAAGAGAGCGTTGTCGTACAGCATCTTCTCGAAGTGCGGAACCACCCAGTCAGCATCGACGCTATAACGAGCAAAGCCGCCGCCGAGCTGGTCATACATGCCACCGCGCGCCATCGCCTCGAGAGTTGTCGATGCCATCAGGTAGCTCTCACCGACACCCGTGCGTGCAGTTTCACGAAGCAAGAACTCCAGCAGCATTGACGGAGGGAACTTTGGCGCTCCGCCGAAGCCGCCCTTAGCCGCATCGAAATCTCCCTTAAGCAATTCGATCGCACGTGCGAGTACACCAGCGTCCGGCACCTCGTCATCGGATTGCAGCAAGCGGCGCTCGCCGAGCGCGCTGCCGATGCGATCAGCCGCCGAGATGATGTCACCGCGCCCGGAGTTCCAGGCATCGGAGATGCCGGTTATCAGTTGAGGGAATGAGGGCATGCCGTGCGCAGGCCGCGGCGGAAAGTACGTGCCGGCGTAGAACGGTCGCGCATCGTGATCGATGAACACGCTCATCGGCCAGCCGCCGTGACCCGTCAGTGCAACAGTGGCGTCCATGTAGACCGAGTCGACATCGGGGCGCTCTTCACGATCAACCTTGATCGACACGAAGTTCTCATTCAGGTATTCGGCCATGGCGTCGTTCTCGAAGCACTCGTGGGCCATGACGTGGCACCAGTGGCACGCGCTGTAGCCAATCGACAGGAAGATCGGCACATCGCGCCGACGAGCCTCCTCAAATGCCTCCGGCGACCACTCCCACCAGTCGACCGGATTCTCGGCATGCTGCTGGAGATACGGGGACGTGGAATTCGCGAGCCGGTTCGACATTCATGCATTCTCGCGCATCGGGCCGAGATCAGCTCAGGCCAGCACTACCCCCCGGCGCCACCGTTGCCACCGGTCCCGGCAGTGCTTCCGGCGCCACCATTGCCTCCCACGCTTCCGGCGCCACCGTTACCACCGGCACCCGAGAACAGGCCCCCCGTACCGCCGTTGCCACCGTTACCGCCGTTACCGCCGTTTCCGCCAGTGCCGTCAATGAAGAGGCTGCCGCCGGTGAAGGCCGCGGGCGTGGTCAGTTTGCGCCAGTTGTCACCCTTCTCGGCGGGATCGTGCTGCCTACTTTCTCTGATCGCGGTAAAGATCAAGGTTCGATCGGAGGCGCGGTAACGAGGATTAGTGAGTGCAACGACCATTGACCCCGGCGCCTGGCCCGGTCGGTCATAGGTGAGCACAGCATTCGGCGGATCACCGTGGAACCAGGCAGTCCAGTTCGTATCGAGTGCCTTCGGACTGATGACGCTCGCATTTCGGAAGGGCCGGTCGGCGAACATCGTGACGGGATCGACGCCGGTCAAGGTCAAGGTGAATCGCTCGTCAATTTGGGAACCATGGGAAAGCTGCTGGGTGCTGCCCGCTGCCGACTCCACGGTGAATAGGAATGACTCGACTGACGTGGCGGCCGCATGGGTGACGGCTGCATCAGCCGGACTTGCGGAGATGCCGGCCAGCGCAATGCCCGTGACCGCAATCCCGGTGACCGTGACTCGAATTCCATGTTCGCGTTGGCTGCTCATTCCTTCATGCTAGTTCCTAGTTCGAACTGGGGCTTTCGTCCGGGAATGAATTATCAATACCCAAATGCGCCGCGTCGCTCTGAATATCCTGTGAGCGTGAGAATGACCCCCAGAGCACTCGAGCTGCGTGATGCCTACGATGCGCAATTGCGGGGCCCTGCTGAGGTAGGAACTACCGAGACGACCTCGCATGATGCACCGCTCGCGCGAGCTCTTTTCAGCCCCGAGTTCGGCTTCGTGTCGTATACGTCACTGGACGGCCTCGAGGGAGCCGAGCTGGACGAACTCATCGCGCGAACTATTGCGTATTTTCGCGATAACACCGAGGTGTCGGAATTCGAATGGAAGACGCGCGGTCACGACCTTCCTACCGACCTCTCTGAACGGCTCATTGCCCAAGGCTTCGAGGCACAGGAAGTCGAGACCGTAATGATCGGCGAGGTCAGCATGCTCGCCGAGGAACGCTCACTCCCCGCGGGCGTGACTTTGCGCCGCATTGGCTTCGATGACGATGGCACCCCGCAATCGCTCGAGCGCACGACCCACGATGTGAGCCGCATGATCGCGATGCAAGACGAAGTCTTCGGCCGACCTGCGCACCAGGATGCCGCCGAGTACGCGTCCCTTCTTCTCGATCAACCATTGATCAAGGAAGCCTGGATCGCGGAAGCTGACGGCGAGGTGATCAGCGCAGGGCGTCTAGAACTCGTTTCCGGCACGGAGTTTGCCGGGCTCTGGGGCGGAGCAACGCGCGAGGAATGGCGTGGGCGCGGTATTTATCGCGCACTGACCGCGGCTCGTGCTTGCTCCGCGCAGGCCAAGGGCGTGCTCTACCTGAACAGTGACAGCACCGAGTACAGCCGACCGATCCTGGAACGCGCCGGGTTCCTTGCAGTGACGACTACTACTCCCTATATCTGGCGCCGCTCCGCCTGACGGCAGAGCACAATCACCGCATGCACATCGAGCTTCGCGCCTGCGACGGGAGCGAGACGCTGCCTGAGACTCCCAGCGAGTTCGAGGACTGGGGAGAACGAGACGCGGCATCAGAGCCGATCGGTCTCGAGCGTTGGCTCGTGATCGTCGATGACGAAATCGCGGGCACGGTGAGTGCTCATCCGAATTGGTACGGCCCGACACCCGGCTCCAAGTCGATGAATATCGGCATCGGCCTGTTGGAGGAGCAGCGAGGCCGCGGGGTTGGCAGCATCGCTCAGCACATGCTGGCCGAGCTTCTCCACGAACGTGGCATTCACCGAGTCGAGGCATCAACAGATGTGCTGAACATCGCTGAGCAAAGAGCGCTGGAAAAGGCTGGTTTCACTTTCGAGGGCATCGCCCGCGGAGCTCAGGTGCGTGCGGATGGGCGACATGACCTTCAGGTGTGGTCGCACGTGCCGTAACCTCGTCGAGTGCACGCCGCCCTGCCCGGACTCTTTGCCGGACTCAGCCTGATCATCGCGATCGGTGCACAAAATGCCTTCGTTCTCCGCCTTGGCCTCGCCCGCAATCACGTAGCGGCGGCGGTGGTCATATGCGCGGCGGCGGATGCACTGCTCATCGCAGCCGGCATCAGCGGGCTTGGCGTGATCGTGCGCAGCATTCCGGTCGCCCTGATCGTGCTGAAGTGGATTGGCATCGCCTACCTCACCTGGTACGCCATCAAGAGCTTCCGCAGTGCTGCGCACCCTGAGGTTCTGCTTCCCGGCGACGAGAACACCCGCAGTCTGCGCACCGTGATCGCGATGACCCTTGCCTTCACCTTTCTTAACCCGCATGTGTATCTCGACACCGTGCTGTTGCTCGGCTCGATCGGCAATCAGTACCGACCGAATCAGTGGTGGTTCGCGCTTGGCGCCACGTGCGCGAGCATCCTGTGGTTTTGCACACTCGGGTTCGGGGCACGTGCTGCAGCGCGCCTGATGTCTCGACCGATCACCTGGCGCATTCTCGACATCACCATCGGAGTCGTGATGCTGCTTATTGCAATCAGGCTCGTGTTCTCTGATCTCGGATGAGAACTACCACCACTTCGTGGGGTAAGTGTCGTCGCCGAGAATCTTGTGCGCTCCCCACGCAAGGAATACCGAGGCAATGGCGGTGGCCAACAGGAGCGGATAAGCCGGAACCGCCACATGCCAGTCGCCTTCGGTGAGCACTGCCGCCATCGATACCGCCACGGCAGGTGCGTGGAAGCAACCGGTGGCATGCATCACGAGCAAGGTGAGAAGCGCGGCGATGATGGCATGGAAGAGTCGTGCCCCTGGCACGCATGCCATGCCCAGGCCGAAGAAACCCGCGACTACATATGCAGCGATCACGCGCAATGGTCGCGACGCAGGTGAATGCGCCGTGGCAAAAACGAGGGCGAACGAGACGATTGGCGGAACGATGAGCGGCGCAAGCGGGGTGCGCCCCATATCGAGTGTCGTGTAGATACCGAAGAGCAATGCCATACCGGCCGTCTCCACGAGAACGAGCGGAATCAAACGCTTGAGTGGTAGCCGCGTTGTTGCGTCAATCGGACGAATGCGCTGACGCCACCTGTCCTGGTCATCCTTGAGGTAAGACATGTGCCGAGGTTACTCGCGAGGGAGCACTAATCTTCGTCCGTGGCCAAGTCTCTCGAGGAGCTCGTGCATCCCACGTGGGTTCACGTGCTCGAGCACGAACGCGAGACCTTGACGGCAATCGGTGAGTTCCTGCGCCAGGAATCCGCCGCCGGGCAGGCGTGGTTCCCCGCCGGCAACAACATCCTTCGTGCCTTCATGCAGCCACTACCCGATGTTCGGGTGCTCATCGTGGGCCAGGATCCGTATCCGACACCAGGCCATGCAGTAGGGCTGTCCTTCTCTGTCGCGCCCGATGTTCGGCCGATCCCACGGAGCCTGCAGAACATCTATAAGGAACTCGAGTCCGATCTCGGCATCGCTCGTCCGTCCAATGGCGATCTCTCAGCGTGGGCCGAACAGGGCGTACTCCTGCTCAACAGAGTGCTGACAGTGCGATCAGGCGAACCTGGCAGTCACCGCGGCATCGGCTGGGAGCGCATCACCGATGCAGCAATTGCAGGTTTGGTGTCACGCGACGACGAACCGCTAGTGGCGATCTTGTGGGGCAAGGATGCACAGAGTCTCGAGCCTGCACTGCCCGATGTGCCGCTGATCATCAGTGCGCACCCGAGCCCGATGTCGGCCGATCGAGGCTTTTTCGGCTCGAAGCCATTCAGCAGTGCCAATGAGTACCTGGAGGACCTCGGCGGAGATCCGATCGACTGGTCGCTGAGTTAAAGCAACTCTGCAGCGTCGATGCGGGCCATCACGTCGCGATGCGTGACGCGATCGGCCACGAATGACATGAACGGGATCGTTCCCGCCAGCAGAATGCCGACAGTCTTGAGCACTCCGTAGCGCATGTGGAATGCCAGATCGACACCGACGATCAGGTAGATGAAGTACAGCCAGCCGTGCGCGATCCAGAGATAGCCGTAGAGGGCCGGGCGTGCCTCCGGATTTCCGTAATCCCAGAACAGGCGGCCGAGCACGAGCCACACGAAGGCGGTAGCGAGCACGACGCCGGTGACCCAGGCCATGACCCGGAAACGAAGAGCGGCTCCACGAAGCTTCTGCATGCTCACGAGCCTAGTAGCCCGGAACTTCGCCTGTGCGCGGCGGATCCGCGCCCGGACGCTGGCAGGTAATCCCGGCGACGGCAATGCCGTAACGAGCCGCGCTGACAACCTTGTCAGTATCGCGGACGTCATTGCGGGTAAGCCCACGATGCATCCACTCGGCGAGGAATCCGCCGCTGAAGGAATCACCCGCACCAACCGTGTCGACGACGGGCACCTTTGGCACTTCGAGCACGACCTCGTCAGCCCCGTTCAGCACGCGCACCGCCTTGGCACCGTCAGTGAAGAGAACGACAGCGCCGCTCTGCACCTGAAGCGCACGTGCAGCTTCGACAAGATCGACTCCGGGGAACATGAACTCGAGATCGTCACCGCTCACCTTGACGATGTCGGCGCGAGCGAGCACGGAGTCAAGGGTCGAACGAAATACATCAGACGTGGTCATGACACTCGGACGGCAGTTCGGATCGATCATGACGATGCGGTCATCAGGAGACGCGGCGACCACTGCGCGAGTTGCATCGGCCAGCGGCTGCAGGACAAGGCCCAAGGTTCCCGCGTGCACGACACGACAGTCGGCGCCCACAGCGGCGAGGGCCTGCTCAGGATTCACGGCGGCTGCCGACGTGCCCTCCATCATGAATCGGTAGGTCGCAGCACCATGCTCATCAATCTGCGCGATGGCCAACGTGGTGGGCTCGTGCACCTGGGCACCGAGCGCATACGTCACCCCATCATCGGAGAGCAGGCGCATGATGCGGCCACCGAAGGCATCAGTCGAGACACCACCGAGAAAAGTCGTGTCGATACCCAGACGCGCACAGGTGCGCGCGGTGTTGAGCGGGGCTCCGCCGACAACCGAGGTCACGTTGCCCGTGGGGTCGACGATGATGTCGACCAGGGCCTCACCAATGACAGTAATCATGATGGGGAAACCGTAGTGGAATCCGCCTGATTCGGGTCCACGGTGGGTCGAGCATCCAGGCGTAGCCAGCGCACATAGGCGAACACCACGAAGAGGGCGAAGATCCACCACTGGAAGGCGTAGCCGAAGTTCTGCAGGGGGAAGGCGACATCGGAGGTCTGCACCGTCGCAGGAACCGGAGTCGGGGCAGGGCTCGAACTCGGGCTTTGAGTTTCCAGGTTGAGGTAGCCGGCACGGGTCGGGAGGTTCCACCTGGTGCCCAGCGCCGTACCGGAGATTGCCGCCACGCTGCCCGATTGCGCCTGTGCATCAGCGTAGAACGACTCGTCCGGGGTGTACGTGCCCTGCACGGTGACCTGGCCAGTAGGCGGTACGAAGCCCGGAGCGCTCGCATTCGGCAGCCACCCCCGATTGATGGCGACGATAGTGCCGTCGGCGAGCTGCAAGGGGGTCACGACCCAGATACCGGAGGCGTCCTTATAGACGCGATTTGTCACTGACACCTGACGGTCGGCGAGGTAGGTGCCCGTCGCGATGATCTGTCGCCCGATGTCGGCGCCATCGATCTCCTCGCCAGGTGCCGCGACCTCAGTCACCGAGATCGGAGCACCCTGCGCAGCGCGTTCCGCAGCGAGGATGTCCTGAGTGCGCTCCCACTGCCAGCGTCCGAGAAGAGCACAACCGACGACAAGCATGATGGCGAGAATTCCCAGCGCGATCCAGCGCGGGGTAAAGGCGAGACGCAGCATGCGGCTAGCCATCGGCAGGCTTGGGCTCCTCAGCCTTTTCGGCCTCTTCTTCGCCACGCTCTTCCGCTTCCTCCGTGTAACGCTCATCGGCCTGACGACGCAGGTCTGCACGACCGGGAGGAAGGTTCGAGTCGATCTTCTTCAGCTGCTTGTTCATCGACTTCCAGATGATGAAGACGGCGATGCCGAGCAGCAGGAAAAACAGGCCCGCGAGCGGACCCGCCCCGTCGATGACGGAGTTGAGGTCATCGGTGGCATCGGCGAAGATCATTGTTACCTCAGTCCTGCGAAAAGGTCGGTCTCGGGAATATCAGTCTCCACCAAGGAGCGAGCAAGTTCGAAATCCTCCGTTGGCCACACCGACTTCTGGAGTTCCATCGGCACGGCAAACCATTGGCCGTCAGGATCAATCTGAGTCGCATGTGCCATGAGCGCGCGATCACGCACCTCGAACCACGCTGAGGCATCAATCCGAGTGGTGATGCGCGAGGCAGCATCAGGTCGCTCTTCCCAGTTCTTCAGCCAGTCGTGATACGGCGAATCAAGATCCTGATCGATCATCGCCATGTGCAAGGCAGTAACTCTCGCCTTGGTGAACTGCTGGTTGTAGTAGATCTTCTGTACCTGCCAAGACGCGCCAAGGTCGGGGCGATACGACTCGTCTGCGGCAGCATCGACTGCGCTCATCGTGATCTCGTGCGTGCGCACGTGATCAGGGTGCGGGTAACCGCCATTCTCGTCGTAGGTGGTGATCACCTGCGGACGGAATTCACGAATGTGCCGAACAAGTGACGGCGTGACCTCGGCGAGCGGTAGATCGGCGAAGCAGCCAGGCGGCAACGGGGGAAGTGGATCACCCTCCGGGTATCCGGAATCGGGAAAGCCGAGCCAGGCGTGACTCACGCGCAAGATTGCGGCGGCATTGGCCATCTCGCGGCGGCGCACCTCTTCGAGCCCAAGCTCGTCAACCGCAGCCTGGGCCTTGGGGTTCAGCACGTCACCGCGCTCACCGCCTGTGCAGGTCACGACCATGACGTCAACGCCCTGCTCGACATACATCGCGGTCGTGGCTGCGCCCTTGCTCGACTCGTCGTCGGGATGCGCATGCACGGCCATCAGGCGCAGAGCGGAGGTCACACCGCTAGTCTCCCAAGTGCACGCCAGAGCCGCCACGCGACCCCAGCAGGGACGCCCGAGACGAGGATCCATGCCCAGCCCCTACCGCGCGAACCAGCTCAGCCCGACGATGCGGGCGCGCTACGGCATGGATCGAAGCAATTGGCGCACGATCAGCCTGGTCGTCGTCGTGGTTGCCATCTTCTTCGGCGCCGTCGCCTGGGCCACGTTCAATCTGGGTCGTGAATCGGTGCAATCGCGTCTGCTGACATGGACGGTGACTGCGCCTGATCAGGTCACCCTCGAATTCGAGGTGCTCAATCCCGAAAATGAGCCAGCTATCTGCGTGGTCCGCGCCCAGGACGCCAAGCACATTGATGTTGGTTACAGCCAGGTGCAGGTCGCCCCGAGCACCGGTTACGTCCGCGTCCCCTACGAACTCACCACGCTCGCCCCCGCGTTTGCCGTGGAACTTCTCGGCTGTGCGTCAGGCAGCGCACCGAATGTCTCGCCCCCTAACTTCCCTCCGGGAGTTGCTCCACCGAAGTAGCGGCTGCGCATTGGAGCCACTGCATTACCCTTGACTCCCATGAGCACTGACGTGACCTGGCTGACCCAGGAGGCATTCGACGGTCTGCAGGCAGAACTTGCTGACCGCGAGGGGCCGCTGCGCCTGGAGATCACCACCCGCATTTCCCTGGCCCGCGACGAAGGCGACCTCAAGGAGAACGGCGGCTATCACGCTGCCCGCGAGGAGCAGGGAAAGAACGAGGCACGTATCCGGGTGCTCAAGCACCTGCTCGAGAACTCCAAGGTCGGCGTTCCCGAGGCGGCGGAGGACGAAGTCGCCCAGGGCAAGGTCGTGACCGTGCGGATTGTCGCGCTCGACGAGGAGATGACCTTCCTGCTTGCGTCACGCGAAGAGGCAGCAACGGCCTCCATCGACGTTTACTCCCCTACTTCACCGCTGGGTCAGGCCGTGCTCGGCAAGCGCGTGGGCGAATCAAGCTCGTACGAGCTCGCCAATGGCAAGACCATGGAGGTCGAAGTCCTCAAGGTCGAGGCGTACGCGCACTAACGGCTTCTGGTGCGCCCGAAAGTGCGCTCCGACTAACGACTCGTAGTGCGCGTGTACTTGCGAACGGCGAGGGTCGCGAAGATCGCGATGAGCACGGCGCATGAGATCAGCGTGTAGAGCGACGCATGCTGAAGCGGCCAGTAGTCGGGTTGGATTCCTGTCGGGTTTCCGAACAGTTCGCGTGAGGCCAGTACGACTGTTGAAACCGGGTTATACGCGGCAAACGCCTGCAACCAGGTTGGCATCGACGAAATCGGCACGAAGGCATTCGACAAGAAGGTCAGCGGGAACAGCCAGGCCAACCCCGCGGTATTCGCCGTCTCCGGGTTAGGCATGTGCAGGCCGACCCAGGATCCGATCCACGCCACCGTGTAAGCGAAGAGAAGCAGGAGCGCGTAGGCACCGATTGCCGGGAGCAGGCCGTTGCTGATGCGCCAGCCAACTATGAATCCGGTGATACTCAGCACGAAGAGCACCAGAATCTGTCGCACTGCATCGGCGAGAGTGCGGCCGACGAGAACTGCCGGCGGCGACATCGGGAGTGCGCGGAAGCGATCGATGATGCCCTTGTGCATGTCTTCGGCAAGACCGACGGTGCTCGCTGCGGCAGCGAAGGCGACTGTCTGCCCGAAGATGCCGGGCATGAGGTAGTTGCGATACGCATCGGCGCCTGCATCACCAGGGATGGGGATAGCTCCGCCGAACACGTAGGCGAACAGCAGCACGAAGATGACCGGCTGCACCAGGGAGAAGAAGAGCATCTCGGGGATGCGCACGGTCTGAATGAGATTGCGCCGTGCCACGACAAGACCATCGTGGATAGTCCAGCCCAGCAGCGGTCGGCGCATCATCTGCGGCGTGCCCATGGTCAGCGTTGCCATTACTTGCTCCCTCGGCCTCGGCGGCCCTTGGTGGGCTTTGCAGCGGTGGTTTCGTCCTCAGCGGCATGACCGGTGAGTGACATGAAGACGTCGTCGAGAGTCGGACGGCGCAGCACAAGATCGGACACCTCGATGCCGTCGGCATCGAGGGCGCGAATGGCGTTGACAAGAACCGTCGAGCCACCGGTGACCGGGGCTGAGACGCGTGAGTCCTCGACCAGCGGCTCTCCGGTGCTGACGGATCGGACCGCGCGCACGGCATCGTCGATACGAGATGAGTCAGTGACGTGAATCTCGATGCGGTCACCGCCGATCTGATCCTTGAGCTGCTCGGAGGTGCCGTGAGCGATCACGCGGCCGTGGTCGATAACCACGATGTCCTGGGCAAGCTGATCGGCTTCCTCGAGGTACTGCGTGGTGAGCAGCACTGTGGTGCCCTGAGCGACCAGGTTGTTGATGACATCCCACAGGCCAAGACGAGAGCGCGGATCAAGCCCGGTGGTGGGCTCGTCCAGGAACAGGATCGACGGCTGAGCGACAAGGCTCGCCGCGAGATCGAGGCGACGGCGCATACCGCCTGAGTACGTTTTCGCAGGTCGATCTGCCGCGTCGGAGAGATCGAACCAGTCGAGAAGTTCCTCTGAACGCTCCTTCACGTACTTCGGGCTCAGGTGGTAGAGCCCGCCGAACATGCGGAGGTTCTCGCGTCCGGTGAGGTACTCATCGATGGCGGCGTACTGACCGGTGAGCCCGATCGAGCGTCGTACTTCATCGGCCTGCTTGACCACATCGAAGCCAGCGACGGTCGCGCGACCAGACGTCGGCGCAAGAAGCGTCGACAGGATTCGCACCGTGGTGGTCTTGCCAGCGCCATTGGGGCCGAGGAGTCCGACTACCTGCCCACGCTCGACTGTCAGGTCAATGCCATCGAGGGCACGCACGTCACCGAAGGTGCGCACCAGCCCCTCGGCATGAACAGCAAGGTCTCGTGTCATGACTCCATCCAAGCACGGGTGCGCACTGGGCATCCAGAACGCCTGTCAGGAGCGAATCTCGCCCTTGCCGCCGATCTCGCGCTGGGCACCCAGTCGTGCGCGCGATGCGGCAGCGCGCCCCGCCTGCGAGGCGGCGCCCTTATCGGCGCGCACTCCCCCGGAGTAGCCACCCCAGGTACCGCTCGCCGCGGATTCGCGTCGGTGAAAGGCCTTGACCTCGGACGATTTCTCGCGAAGTACGAGCGCACCCGTACCCGCACCCTCAACCACTGTGCTCGCAACCTCCGCCACTACCTCGGCCTTGGCCTGCTCCATGCGCTCGCCGATGCGCTCGACGTAGGCGCGATAGAAGGAGGCACGGGCTGTCTGCGCGGTATGCGGCTTGCGAAGCCGTCGCAGGCCTCCCATCGTGCGCGTCGACGACACGTATGTCTCGCCCTTCCAGCTTCCCGTGGAGAGCCAGGTCTGAGCACTCGAGGTCATCTGCACTGCCACTGATGCATAAAGAGCTTCGATCGCGTCCAGATCACCGGGCATGCCGTAGACGATCACGAAGGTGCTGTTGGACGCGACATCAACATGAGCGTCGTTGACGTGAGCAATCGCCACGAAGAGCGACACCAGGTGCACATTCGCACGCTTGCCCTTCTCGCCGATAGTGCGCGTGCGTGACTCCGGGCTTTGGCGGGCTTCCTTGCGCAAGGTTCGCGCGCGCGCAAACGCGAGATCGACGCTCGCCGCTGTAGCGAGTGCCTGTGCCTTCATCAGGTAGGCCTCGGCTTCGGCCTCGTTGTCGGTGCGTTCGGCTTTGGCGAGCAAGGCCGCGATGCGATCGAGATTCATGGCATCACCGTGGGCAGATCTAGACCCGAATAAGAAGTACGAAGAATCAGCGCAGCCTCCGGGCCAAGTACGCATTCGACGAGCGCGCACATCGTGACGGTGAACGATGCGCCGTGCGCTGGCCCTTCCCCGCCATCCCGCGACATTACGATGTGGTGCGCAAGCTCGTGCAGCACCACCGATTCACGCGCAGCCCACTGAGTGTCGAGGGGGATGGCAATCACCTGCTCGGCGGGCTCGTAATGCGCTTTCGCCTGGCCCCTGCGGGCGCGCACCGCGACCGGCTCTATCGGCCCGAATCTTTCGACGACGCAGGGAAGTTGCGTTACCCACTCCACGTATGTCGTGATCGCGCTGAGGTCACCGAAGCGACGCTGGACGGGGACCTCGATGGAGGAACCGTGAAAGTCGACCTTGCCGCCGCGATTCAAGGCTTCCGACCACTGATCCTCCGCTGAGTACACAGCTGAGCGCAGGCGATCGGTCACGAGTCGAAGGATAGGCTGAGGGGCTGTCAGTTGACCGATTCGGAGGTGAGGCGTGCGAGGAGTTAAGCACGCACTCAGCCGTACGCCATTCCTCAAGGGCCTGCCTGCTGAGGTAGGCGTCATCACAGCAGTGGCCTTCTTTGTCGCCCTGGGCTTTGGAATTCTTGGGCCGGCAATTCCGGTGTTCGCCCGCACCTTTGGCGTATCGACAATGGCGGCGAGCTCGGTCATCTCGATCTTCGCTCTCGTGCGCTTCATCAGCTCACCCGCAGCCGGAGCCATGGTCAATCGCTTCAGCGAGAGATCAGTACTTGCCACGGGTCTGATCATCGTGTCGGTCTCCAGTCTCGCAGCGGGCGTCTCGCAGAATTTCGTGCAGCTGATCGTGCTGCGAGGCATCGGCGGGCTGGGCTCGACCATGTTCACTGTGTCGGCCCTCTCCCTGCTACTGCGAACCGTTTCGGCAGAGCAACGCGGTCGCGCCACGAGCGCGTACCAGAGCGGTTTCCTCTTCGGCGGAATTGCGGGCCCGCTTGTGGGCGGACTCGTGATCGCCTTCTCGATCCGCGCTCCCTTCTTCGTCTACTCGATCACTCTGGGAATTGCCGCCGTTGTAACTCTTGTCTTCCTGTCACCGGCAAAGCTGCACGAGAAGGAAGAGATCGTCGCGCACGGCGAGTCTGCTGAACTCGAGTCACTGGGCCAGGCACTACGTCATCCGGCCTACCGCGCTGCCATCAGCGTCAACTTCATCACCGGATTCGTCTCACTCGGCCTGCGCATGGCCATCGTTCCCCTGTTCGTGACCGAAGGACTCAAGCGCGGTGCAACCTGGTCGGGAATTGGCTTCCTGGTTGCAGCAGCGGTGCAGGCGGTGCTGCTCCTCCCGGCGGGTCGAATGGCTGACACCCAGGGACGTCGCAAGGCGCTCATCATCGGCTCCATCGCACTTGCAGCCGGAATGCTTGCCCTGACGATCTCGGATTTTGAGGCCAATTCACTCACGCCCGCAAGCTCGATCGGACTCGTGCTCTTCCTAATCGCGCTCGGTATTCAAGGTGCCGGATCAGCCTTCCTCAGCTCCGCACCTGCCGCCGTCGTCGGAGACATCGTCGGCGGAAAGCGCGGCGGCATCGTGGTGTCGACCTTCCAGATGATGTCCGATCTCGGCATCGTTATCGGTCCGCTTGTCGCGGGTTTCCTGGTCGACCTTCTCGACTTCGACTGGGCGTTTGTCGTGGCAACAGCCCTGTGCCTGGTCAGCTTGCTCCTGGTGCTTGCGATGCCGGAGACCTTGAAGAGGGCAATACCGGCGTAAATCACGCATGCGCCAGCGGAAAGTTGCCACGTGAATACGTGGGAACTCGTGCAGGAAGCACACCTTCCTCCAGCACTGGCGCCGCAGGCTCGCTCTCGTCCGATTTCGGATTTACAGTGGTCACATGTCAAAGAGCATGGTTACCCCCGATAAGGCATTGCCCGGTCGCAGTGAGGCCTGGTTCACGATTCCCGAGCAGCACGCAGTGCTCGGCACGTCACTCGAAGGCCCGTGGGCCGATGGCACCGTCCGCATCTACCTCGCGATGGGCTGCTTCTGGGGCGCCGAGGAGATCTACTGGCGCTTGCCAGGCGTGGTCTCCACCAGCGTGGGCTACATGGGCGGCTACTCCGGTAACCCGAGCTACGAGGAAGTCTGCACCGGCATGACCGGGCATACCGAGACCGCGAGTGTCACGTACGACCCCGCGATCATCAGTGACTACGACATCTTGAAGGTCTTCTGGGAGAACCACGACCCGACCCAGGGCTACCGCCAGGGCAACGACCAAGGCACGCAGTACCGCAGTGCGATCTTCTACACGACGCCTGAGCAGAAGGCGATGGCCGAGCTCACCCGTGACGCCTACGCGGAGGTCATCGCGCAACGCGGTTACCCGGCAATCACCACGACCATTCAGGACGCCGCCGACCACACGTACTACTTCGCCGAGGACTACCACCAGCAGTACCTCTACAAGCGGCCGAACGGCTACCGCTGCCATGCAAACACGGGTCTTGCACTTCCCGCGTTCTCCGCATGAGTGACTCTGAACTAGGCGAAGAGTACGAGCGCGAACTCGCTCGAGTAGTCGAGCGAGTTCGCACAATGCCCCTCACTCGACTGTCCACTTGCGCAGACGACGTCTTTGCACTGTGCTGCGCACTCGCGGATCTCGCCCACCAGTCAGGCGCAGGGCTTGCCGGTGCGCAGTCGCTGCCCCGACTTGGCGATCACGCCTTACCTGATCAACTTCGGGTGCTGGGAATGGAACTTGCCGCAATTGGCGATCCCCTCGTGATCGCTCGAGGCTACGAACTCCTCGTGAACATGCGAAAAGCGCTGCCGTAGCAGCGCTTTTCGGGTTGAAGTGAAAGCTAGTTCCGGCCGGCCACGATGGCGAGCAGGCGCAGGATCTCCAGGTACAGCCAAATCAGCGTGAGCTCGAGCCCGAAGGCCATGCGCCATGATTCCTTCTCCGGCAGACCCATCGCGATGCCTTGCTTGATCGCGTCGAAGTCGAGCAGCAACGTGAAGGAGGCGAGCAGCACACCCGCTGCGCAGAGCAGCAGTCCGATCCCGCTGACCCCATAGAAGCCCCATCCACCACCGACACCGAAGAGCGAGGCGACGAGCGAGACGAGACCGATCAGCGCGTAACTGATCAGGGCGCCAAGCATGACCTTCTTGAACTTGCTACCGACCTTGATAATGCCGGTGCCGTACAGGAAGAGCATGACGCCAAATGCCGTCATCGTGCCGATGACGGCCTGGAGAACCAGACCCTGGTAGTTCTGCGCAGCTGCATACTGGTTGTACCAATTGCTGATGCCCCCGAGCATCACCCCTTCGGCTACTGCGTAGAGCAGCATCAATGGGACAGAGATCTTGGTCTTGAACGCATTGACCAGGCCAAGGACCAAACCGACGATGGCGGCACCCACCCAGATCAGCGGCTTATCACCCGCGACATTCCAGCCGACAACGGCGAAGACGACCGTCAGCGCGAACATGATCGCGGTCTTGACGATGACGTCATTGAGGGTGACCTTGGCGTCGCCCAGACCGGCGTTCTGGATGATCGCCGCGAAATTCTTGTCAGCGTCGACCTTCTCGTACTTGGAGAGGATCGGGTTATTGGACTGCTTGTAACGACTGTTGTCTGCCATGGGGCAAATGTACCCAGGATTCGGGGTGGCCAAACCTGGCGGAACCGGTGTTTCGGGGTGCCCTCGGTGGGATTTGAACCCACACTGTGCCGGGTTTAAGCCGGGTGTCTCTGCCAGTTGGACTACAAGGGCCTGGCGGGGGGCCGACTGCTGCGGGTCAGCAGCAGCCGCCGCGTAAGAAGGGCAGGCTCGTAGCCCAGGCAGCCGCTGCATTGGCCGGCTGGAAGACCTCCGGGCGGTCGTCGTTGAAGAAGGCATGAACGGAATCGGGATAGCGCTCCACTGTGGCCGTGCCACCGTGCAAGGCAATGGCCTCGGTGTAGGCAGCGATCGCCTCGCCTGCCCACGACTCGTCGGATTCTGCGGCATGAATGAGGGCACTCTTGCCGGCATATCGAGACCAGTCGGGTGCGTACTCGGGCCAGGGCATGGCGGGGTAGAAAGCTACCGAGCAGCAGATGCTGTCGCTGACCGTAGGTGCGAGGAGGGCGAGACCGCCGCCCATGCAAAAGCCAATGACCCCCACTTTCGCGCTCGTGACCTCTGCACGCGCAAGCAGCCAGCCAGCGGCCTGGGCAAGATCGTCGGCGGCCTGGGCGATGTTCAGCCCGAGCATGAGCTTCTGCGCTTCATCGGGCTCAGTCGTCTCAATGCCGCGGTAGTGATCAACAGCGAGTGCCACGAAACCCTCGGCGGCCAGGCGATCGGCCACGTCAATGATGTGCGGTACGACACCCCACCACTCCTGGATCACGATCACCGCAGGGCCAGCACCTGACGCCGGAAGAGCCAGGTAGCCATCAACCTCAGACCCGTTGATCGGGATGGTCACGTTGCGCATGGCCAGAGTCTAGGAGGCCGGATTTCCGAAGGCTACGGCCTGCGGCCGAGAAGCTGGGAGCGGTACCAGTGAGCGCTGTCCTTCGGGGTGCGCTCGCAGGTGGCTGGATCGACTCTGATGATGCCGAATTGCATGGTCCAACCAGATGACCATTCCAAGTTGTCCATCAAGCTCCAGGCGAAGTAACCCCGAACGTCAACGCCGTCGCGTCGGGCGTCGAGCACGGCATTGATGTGATCAGAAAGGTACTGAGTGCGGATCGGGTCGTGCACGCCTGTCGGATCGACGACATCGTCGACTGCCACGCCGTTCTCGCAGATCCACAGCGGCACGCCCGGCAGGCCGCGCTCGGCAATATGCAGCGCCTCGACGATCCCTTCGGGAATGATCTCCCAGCCCATCTGGGTGAGTAATCCGCGCGGGGCAAATGACATCGGCGGGCAAGCCGGGAACATCGAGGAGTCCTGCCCCACTGCACCGGAGCCGGTCGGCTTCGGCTCAGTTACGCGCATCACCGTGTAGTAGTTGACACCCATCCAGTCAATGGGAGTTCCGAGAATCGCGTTGTCGTCATCACTGACGAATGACCAATCGGTCACCGACGCGCAGGAAGCACGAACTTCTTCACTCACTCCGCGGCCGGCGAGAAGGTCGAGGAAGATCCGATTCTGCAGACCATCGACATGCGCAGCAACGGAATCCATCGCAGGTGACTCGCTGACGATGGGGATGATGTTGAGGACGATGCCGACGTTCGTGGCGCCCACCGCGCGCATGCGCTCGACCGCAAGCCCGTGACCGATGATCAGGTTGTAGGCGGCCTCAAGGGAAGCGCCAGGTTCAGTGCGGCCTGGTGCGAAGTAGCCCGAGCAATAGCCAAGGAACGCCGTGCACCAGGGCTCGTTCAAGGTAGCCCAGCGACCGATGCGGCCGTCGAAGTGCTTCGCCATGGCCTCGGCGTAGTCAGCGAATCGGTGGGCAGTCTCACGATTGACCCAGCCACCCTCAGCCTCGAGTTCGCTGGGCAGATCCCAGTGATACAGCGTGGCCACCGGCGTGATGCCGCGAGCAAGGAGTCCGTCGACGAGTCGGTCGTAGAAATCCAGACCTGACTTCGAGAGTTCGCCGGTACCTCCCGGCATGACCCGCGGCCAGCTGATCGAGAAGCGATAGGCGTCAACACCGAGCCATGCAAGCAGGTCAAGATCTTCTTCGAGACGATTCACGTGATCGCATGCCGTGGCGCCCGTGGCACCATCGATGACCTTTCCTAGCGTTTCCGAGAAGTCGTCCCAGGTGCTACGACCTCGGCCGGCAATATCGCCCTCGATCTGCCACGACGAGGTGGCGACTCCGAACTCGAAGTCACCAGGCTCCCGAATCTCCACCGGCTATCCCTTGACGGAACCGGCGAGGAGCCCTCGCACGAAGAATCGCTGCAGAGCGAAGAACACGATGAGCGGGATCACGATGGCAATGAATGCGCCGGCGGTGATGAGGTGCAATTGCGCACCATAGGTTCCCTTGATATTCGCCAGGTACGCCGTCACCGGCGCAACGTCCGGGGTTCCTCCTGCGAAGGTCAAGGCCACGAGCAAGTCATTCCAGACCCACAGGAATTCGAAGATGGCGAAGGAGGCGATGGCCGGGACGGAGAGCGGCAGGATCAGCTTGCGGAAGATCAGGAAGTGGCTGGCGCCATCAACGCGCGCTGCCTCCATGAGCTCACGCGGGAGCTGTCCGATGAAGTTGTGCAGCAGGAATATCGCGATCGGGAGAGCGAACATCGTGTGCGCGATCCACAGTGGGATGTAGGTACCGGCAAAAAGAGACTGCGCGGAGCCCGCCTTGTTCAAGTCAGGGAAGATCGGGATAGGCCCAAGGCTCCAGCCCTTGTTGAACATCTGCAGGAGGGGCAGCAGGGCCATCTGCAGGGGAACCACCTGAAGAGCGAAGATCGCAAAGAAGATCACGGTCGAGCCCTTGAAGGGGATCCACGCCAATGCGTAGGCAGCCATGCAGGCGATCACCAGTGCAAAGACGGTGGCCGGGATTGCAATCGCGATGGAGTTGAAGAAGTAGGGCGTGATGCCACCGGGAATGACCGAACCGCCGGTCAGTACCTCGGAGTAGTTGCTGAGAGTGGCTGTCGGATCGGTGAAGAAGGTCCACCAACCGGTGTTCTGGGCTTCCTCTTTCGGCCGAATCGACGTGATGAGAAGACCGAGGGTCGGAATTGTCCAGAGCACCGTGATCACGATGACGACGAAGGACGCCCACGGGCTGCTCAGTCGACGACGTGCGGCTTCGGGGATGGTCTCCTCGGGCAGGTTGCTCGGGAGCGAAACAAATTCGTGGGCTTCTACGCTCATCGGACCGAACGCTCCTTTCGCAGCTGAATCACGTTGTAGATGATGATCGGAGTCACTCCGAGGAAGAGCACCACCGCGAGGGCACTGCCGCGCCCGACGTCGAATGCGACGAATGACTGGGCGTACATCTCATTAGCGACCACCTGGGTACCGAAGTTGCCGTTGGTCATCGTGCGCACGATGTCGAAGATCTTCAGCACCGCGATCATGATCGTGGTGAGCACCACGATCAAGGTGCCGCGAATCATCGGAATGGTCACCTTGCTGAACTGCTTCCAGCCGGTTGCACCGTCAAGCTCTGATGCCTCGATCACGTCGCTCGGGATCGCCTTGATCGCAGCAGAGAGCACGACCATCGCGAAGCCCACCTGAATCCAGATCATGATGATCATCAGCAGGAAGTTATTGAAGGGCTGCCACAGCAGCCAGTTCGGTGGATTATCGAAACCGAGCCACATCGCGACCTGGCTGAGCAGGCCGACCTGCGGCTGCGCGGGATCGCGGTATTCGTAGACGAGGCCCCAGATGATGCCTGCGCCCACGAACGAGATGGCCATGGGCATGAAGATGAGCGACTTGCTAATCGACTCCCGCTTCATGCGATCGAGGAGAAGGGCGAGAGTCAGGCCGAGGGCCGTAGAGAGCACCGGCGCGATGATGATCCACAGCACCGTGTTGATCAGGAAGGTGGAGTTGCCCGGCGCGGTGAAGATCCACCCGAAGTTGGCCAGGCCCACGAAGTTCTTGCCGCTGGCATCCTGGAAGCTGCCTGCGGTGGTGCGGACTGCAGGGACGACCAGGCCGTAGATCAGAAGTAATACAGCGGGGCCGAGGAACACGACGCCGGCGATGGGGCCTTGTGCTCGCCCCTTGGCACGCGAGGCCAGGAAGAAGACGATGAGCAATATCGCGAGCACGATGGCGACGGCGGCGAACGCGTTGCCGATCTTGCTCAATCCATTGGCGAGTTCTTCCACTGCTCTTGCCCCTTCACATACCCGGAAGTGGAACCGGGGTCTGAGGGATGTCTACACCCCTCAGACCCCGGCTTTCAGTCACTTACTTCAAACCGAACTGACTAGGAAGCGGGCCATGCAGCGTCGATGGCTGCGAGCACGTCCTTGGTCGGCTTGTCCTCGGCGAACCAAGCGGTCATTTCCTTCCACTCAGCACCCGCGCCGACAGCTGCCGGCATGAGGTCGGATGCATCGAAACGGAAGGTGCCGTTCGGGTCGGTCAGGTACTGAGCCGACAGCTTGTCGATCGGGTTGGCGTAGGTGTCCAGCGGAACACCGCTGTTTGCCGACACCCAGGTGCCCAGGGCCGCCTTGGCCGTGGCGAACTCTGCCGACGAGAGGAAGGTCTGCGCAGCAGCAACCTCGGGGCGATCAGCGAACGCGGTCACGAACTCGCCACCGCCGACGACAGGGTTGGGTGCAACCGCGTCGTCAATTGCCGGCAGGTAGAAGGCGTACACGTCGCCATCTTCGGCAATGGTGGTTCCGGGCTTGAAGTTCTCCCAGAAGTTTGCGTAGAAGGAGGCCTGCTGCAGCATGGCGCAGTCACCCTTGAGGATCGGGCCGCCGGCATCCTGGAATGCGGTGGTCGCGATGGTCTTGACGTCACCGAAACCGCCGTTGACGTAAGCCGGGTTCTTCATCCATGCAGCCAGGGTGTCCATGGCCTTGGTGATCTCGGGCGACTGGAACGTGATCTCGTGGCTGACCCACTTGTCGTACACGTCGCCACCCGACTGGCGCAGAACGATCTGCTCGAGCCAGTCAGTTGCCGGCCAACCGGTTGCTCCACCGGACTCGATGCCACCGCACCACGGCTTGACGCCGGCCTTGGCGATCTTGTCGGACGCTGCGAAGAGCTCATCCCAGGTGGTGGGAACAGTGATGCCCCACTCGGCGAACTTCTTCGGCGAGTACCACACGAAGGACTTCATGTTCGAGCCCAGGGGTGCGGCGTAGAACGTGCCGTCGACGGTGCCGTAGTTCTTCCATGCCGGGTTCCAGTACTTGTCGACATTGTCGACAACGCTCTGGGGTGCTGCGACCGGGCCGCCGGCCTGGACGAGCTTGGCCAGGAGACCGGGCTGCGGGATGAAGGCGATGTCAGGGGCGTTGCCACCGGCGATGCGGGTGGGCAGCTGTGCCTCGAACTGATCGCTGCCTTCGTAGACGATGTCGATGCCGGTGCAGGTCTCGAACTGCTTCCAGGCATCCTCGAACTTCTGCTGCTCGGGGGGCAGGATCGAGGTGAAGACGCTGACCTTCGCACCGTCGAAGGTGCCGTACGCGGCGTATGCCTCGCAGCCGGCAGCAACGGAGGCTGCGGGGGCTGCAGATGCTGCTGCCGTGCTCTCGCTCGACGAGCTGCTTCCACCGCAGGCGGCGAGCAGCATGGATGCTGCAACTCCACCAACGAGGAGGGCAGCCCCACGGCGACGCATGGATGCGCTCATGGATTCTCCTAGCGTTCATGTCCGACGAGGGGGATCCTCGAAGGTCTACCGGAATTCCCGAAGTAAACGCTGTCATCCTGGACCCATTCCCTCAGGTACACAACAGGTGTCAACGAGTAATTCCCCTGTAAACGATCACGATTTGGTATCGGAGCCGTAGGGGAAATTCGGATATCCACGCACCAGTTGGCCGTCACAGGGTTTACATGTCAACGCTTACTTTTTGCGCTACCGTGCCACTGCCGAGCTCATCGGCACCACAACGGATCGTCCGGCACGTTCCTGCCGGTGGAAGGAAAGTCATGAGCCAGAACGTGAAGTTCGACGACGTCAGCCTGCTGTACCCCGGTGGTACCACCCCTGCTGTCAGCCACCTGAACCTCGAGATTGCCGAGGGTGAATTCCTCGTGCTCGTTGGTCCCTCTGGCTGCGGAAAGTCGACCAGCCTGCGCATGCTCGCCGGCCTCGAGCCGATCTCCGCGGGCAAGATCCTGATCGGTGATCGCGATGTCACGCATGTTGCGGCCAAGGATCGCGACATTGCGATGGTCTTCCAGAACTATGCGCTGTACCCGCATATGTCGGTGGCCGAGAACATGGGCTTCGCACTGAAGATCGCGAAGGTCTCCAAGGACGAGATCGATCGTCGCGTAAAGGAGGCCGCGAAGCTGCTTGACCTCACCGAGTACCTCGAGCGCAAGCCCAAGGCTCTCTCCGGCGGACAGCGCCAGCGAGTTGCCATGGGCCGCGCCATCGTGCGCGAGCCGCAGGTCTTCTTGATGGACGAGCCGCTGTCGAACCTCGATGCCAAGCTGCGCGTTCAGACGCGTACGCAAATTGCTGCACTGCAGAAGCGACTCGGCACCACCACTCTTTACGTCACGCATGATCAGGTCGAGGCCATGACCATGGGCGATCGTGTCGCAGTTCTCAAGCTCGGCGTGCTCCAGCAGGTCGGTACCCCCGCCGAGCTCTACAACGAGCCGAGCAACGCATTCGTCGCGGCCTTCATCGGATCACCGTCGATGAACCTCATCAACGCAGGCATTACGTCAGATGGCGTAGCGATGAAGGGTCACACCCTTCCCGCCGAGCGCGATGCACTAGCTCGCGCTACAGGTGACCGTGTTCTCGTGGGTTTCCGCCCCGAGGATCTTCACCTCTCAGACGAGGGCTTTGAGCTCACTGTCACTCTCGTCGAGAACCTTGGTGCCGACACATTCATCTACGGCACCGCTACGAACGACCGAGGCGAGTCCGTCGATCTCGTGGCACGCGGTAAGGCAACTCCCGCTATCGGCACGGTGGTCAAGGTGGCACCGGCTCGCACCTACATCTTCGATGCCGAGGGCGAGCAGAAGCGCCTGTCCTAGTTCGCGGTAATGAGCCGGGCCCCCGGGCCCGGCTCGACCTCGATCACGACTGCGGGAGCAAAACCGCGGGCTGAGTATTCGCGCTCCACTTCGGCGCGAAGACCGGACACTCGAGCAGAGTCGACCAATGCGAGCGCGGAACCACCGAAGCCCCCTCCCATCATTCGCGCACCCAAGGCGCCTGCCCGCATGCTGGCCTCGACCGCTGAATCCAACTCCGGGCAGCTGACGTCGAAGTCATCGCGCAACGACGCGTGAGAATCGCACATTAACTCGCCGAGTCTGACGAATTCACCCCCATTCAGGGCTGTCACTGCTTCCAGCACTCTCAAGTTTTCGGTCACGACGTGCCGAGTACGACTCACCAGAGTGTTCGAGTCTGCGTGAGCTGCAAGCCATTCACAGGCTTGGTCAAGTTGATCGACCTCGCGAAGAGACGTCAGCCCTAAAAGGCCCGCAGCCTTCTCGCACGACTCCCGCCGAGCGGCATATCCGCCGTCGACCAGTGCGTGGGATGCCCGTGTGTCGATGACCACCAAGGAAAGCCCGCTTTCCTTTGTCCGTAGCGGCACGGGAGTGATGAAATCGTCGCGTACATCGAAGAAGAGCGCCGATCCCCGCTCACACATCATCGACGCCACTTGATCCATGGCTCCAGTGGGTACGCCGACGAAGTCGTTCTCTGCATGTTGCGCCATTCGGGCTAGCTCTCTTGCAGAGAACTGGAGACGGAGGCAATCAGTCAGCGCGACAAGTACCGAGCATTCCAACGCGGCGGATGAGGAGAGCCCGGCTCCAATCGGCACGTCACCGTCGATAACCACAAAGAGGCCTGCGTTGATCGGCGACTCTGTGACGAGAGACCACACCGCGCCGGCAACGTAAGCCCCCCAGCCGGTGACCGCGCCAGGTGAAAGCGAATCCATGTTGAGCACGATCTGCTCATCAGGATGCTGCAGCGAGGCGATGGTCAGAGTTGGCTCTGTGACCATCGAGACTGCTGCCACTACTCCGCGCTCAATCGCGGCAGGGAGAACGAAGCCGTTGTTGTAATCAGTGTGCTCGCCAATGAGGTTGATGCGCCCTGGAGCAAATGCCGCACTTATTCGATCATGACCTCGTTCACGAAGGTAGGCAACCACGGGGCTCATTCGGTCGACTCCCAGGCGTCACGGATTCGGGTGGCCGCTTCCTCGGGAGACACGTCTGTAACGAAGGCACCCATCAAGGATTCCGAACTCGCAAGGTACTTGAGCTTGTCAGAAGCCCGGCGGTTAGAGATCAGACGCATGAAGAGTCGACTATCGACTAGCTCTTCTCTCGAGGCATGCGCCGGAACCTGGCTCCATCCCGCCATGTACGGAAGACGGGAATTGAAGATCGAGTCAAGCGCACGCACGAGTCGCGGGAACAATTCGGAGAGGCTTTCTTGTTCAGCATCCGTGAGCTGAGATAGTCCGGTGCGCGATTCGCGAGGATGTATCTGCACTTCAAACGGCCAGCGTGCAGCAAACGGCACGAAGACGATCCAGTTATCGTTCTCAACAATCACCCGCCGACCATCGGCACGCTCACGTGCGATAACTGAATCCAGCAGTGGGATGCCCGTGCGCTTTCTGAATCGAGCAGCGACGTGCAACTGCTCCTGGACGGTAGGCGGAACGTAGGGATACGCATAGATCTGTCCATGAGGGTGATGCAGGGTTACGCCAACCTCGGCACCGCGGTTCTCGAAGACGAAGACGTAACGAATTCCGCGCAACTGCGAGAGCTCGCGATCCCGGTCCATCCAGGCACGAATGACCAGACGCATTCGCGTTCTCGACAAGGTTGCTGCCGAACCCTCGTGATCGGCCGTGTAGGCCACGACCTCGCACCTACCGTGAGCCGGCACTTCACGGTCCCACGGTAGATCAGACGAGAGTTCGGTACCAGAAGCAGCCTGAGAGAAGGAGGGCGAGCGATTCTCGAAGACGACGACTTCGTAGTCAGATTCTGGAATCTCCGAGAGATGGCCGGCCGCGCTCGGGCACAGTGGGCATTCGCTTGCGGCAGGCAGGTGAACGCGTGACTGTCGGTGCCCGGCAATGGTGACCCACTGTTCGGTTAAAGGATCAAGACGCATCGTGCTTCGCGCAGCGTCGCCCGGGGTGAGTCCACGAAGATCAGGAGCAGTTCGTTCCGCTTCGGTTTCGGCGTCGAAATAGATCAGCTCACGGCCATCCGAGAGTCGAGTCGACGTTCGTCGCATCAGAACTCCGAATCTGTTGCGATCCAGGCACCGGAAGCGGCGGGCAGAGAAAGTGTGCCTGCTTCTAGTCCAACGCCAACGTGACTGGACACCATCACCGTGCCATGAGTCGCAATATGCCTCGGCTGCGAGGTGCAATTCACCACGCAGGTGAACGCCGCCCCTCGCCTTACTCGCACCACGCCGGGCACGATCTCCTCGATCTCGGCATTCTCGAGATCAGCGAGTGCCGGGAGTTCGCGTCTTAGGTGCAGCATCTGCCGGTATTGGCTCAGCGGTGAGTTCGGATCCTCCGCCTCTCTCGCGGCGGTGAAGACTTCCCAATTGGAGGGCTGGGGAAGCCACGTGACAGCAGTCGGATCATCACTGAATCCGTAAGGCGGGCGATCGCCGTTCCACGGGAGCGGCACTCGCGCCGCATCGCGCCCCAGCTGCTCACCCTTGGTACGGATGAACACCGGATCCTGGCGAGCAGCAGCAGGAATAGGCGCATCGGCCAAGCCGAGCTCCTCTCCCTGATACACGTAGATGGAGCCAGGTAGGGCATGAGCAATGAGTGCGAGTGAACGCGCCGCAGTACGCGCCAGGTCTGCGTCGAATTCATCCGACATGAGCCGACTCACCACACGAGGTGTGTCGTGATTCGACAGCGCCCAGGTCGCAGGGGCTTTCACGATCGATAGCTCGTCGAGGGTGCGCTTCACGACCGCGCAGATCGCAGTGGCATCGAAGGGAATGGAGAGAAACTCGAAGTTGAAGATCTGGTGCAGGGTGTCGCCACCGACATACATCGCAGCGCGTTCCGGTGTCACCCACGCTTCCGCTACTGCCATTCGGTCGCCCGGGTAGCGGTTCATGACCTCACGCCAGCCGCGGTAGATCTCCTGCAACTCATCACGGTCAAAGATCGCCGAGTTCGTCACCTGCGCGCGCAATGCCTTGACTTCGTCGGAGTCATTGTCGAGATCGAGTCGTAGCGCCTCGACGAGACCTTGGGGATTATCGAGATCCGGATACGACATGTCCTTCGCCAGCCCGAGCGCGACATCGACTCGGAATCCGTCAACACCTCGATCGAGCCAGAAGGCCAAGGTCTTCAACCAGTCATCGCGGACCTCGGGATTGCTCCAGTTGTAGTCAGGCTGCGAGGAATCGAAGATGTGCAGGTACCACTGGCCGGGGGTGCCATCCGATTCGATGACACGGGTCCAGGCCGAGCCGCCGAACATGCTCATCCAGTTCGTCGGCGGCTCACTTCCCCCTTCGCCGCGGCCGTCACGGAAGTGGAATCTCGCACGTTCTGCGGAGCCTGCTGAAGATCGAAGGGCTTCTTGGAACCAGCGATGCTCGACCGACGCATGATTCGGCACGACGTCGACAATCACCTTGATGCCTTGAACGTGAGCAGCATCGATCATCGACTGGGCATCGGCCAAGGTGCCGTACATCGGGTCGACATCGCGCTGATCAGCAACGTCATACCCCGAGTCATGCTGCGGCGATGGATAGAACGGGGAGAGCCAGATGGCGTCAACGCCAAGGTCCTTCAGATAAGGAAGCTTCTCCTCAACACCATTGAGGTCACCAAGGCCGTCACCATTGCCATCGCGGAAAGAGCGCGGATAGACCTGATAGATCGCCGCCGAATGCCACCAGGGACGCATCACTCGACCGGGGAAGTCGATCCGCGCACGATCAGTTGCGTCGGAAGCACGAAGCTGTCGGGCTTTGCTGAGCCATTGCCTGCACGAATCTGCACGAGCAGCGCCTCCGCCGCGACTCGACCGAGATCGAACACCGGCTGAGCGACAGTCGTGAGATCGAGAAGCTCGGAGAGATCATGGTTGTCGATGCCGATGATGGAGATGTCCTTGCCCGGAGTCAGGCCATGCGAGCGCATGGCACGCATCGCGCCGAAGGCCATTTCGTCAGACATCGCGAAAACCGCTGTCGGTCGCTCACGATGCGTCAGGAGAGCAGTCATCGCCTGCTCGCCACCCGCAACAGTGAAGTAGCCGAAGGCTTCCATGAGCGGATCAATCTCGAGGCCGGCTTCCTCCATGGTCTCGCGATACCCACGGAAGCGATCATGCTCGGCAGTGAACGGAGCGTCGATGAGATTGCCACTGATGATCGCGATGCGGCGGTGGCCGAGATTCAGCAGATGCTGCGTTGC
>CALFIA010000017.1 GCA_937876275.1 uncultured Actinomycetes bacterium
GCCGCAGTACTGCATGAGTTGAGGTCGTGTCAGACCTACCCACGACGAACCCATCCACCAGACGACCCGCGAACCTAACGCGCACCCGAACACCGGGGATGGCTGAGTCAGATAACCTCGCCGGCACTTGGTAGTCGAACACCTTGTCGAGATGCGGAACCGATGAATCGATCCGCACATGGGCTATTGGCAGCGTCTCGGAAAGAGGCAGCACAGCACGCTTTCGTGGTGCCGGCTTGCCCGGCACCAACGCTAGTTGATCGTGCTCAGTGATCACACACCTGCGACTTCGCGCAGCGTTGCCGCGCGATCGGTGTTCTCCCAGGTGAAGGTGCCATTGATGATGGTGCGTGCCGCCTCATCATCGGTGTCGAGGAGCACGTTGACGCCCTGCGGACGCCCAAAGTGACCGTACGCGCTTGTCGTGCGGTAGATCGGGCGCAGGAGATCAAGATCGCGAATGATCGCTGCCGGACGAAGATCGAAGACATCCAGAACTGCTGCCTGAATTGCCTCATCACTGATGACGCCGGTTCCGAAGGTCTCTACAAAGACACCAACCGGATGCGCCTTGCCAATGGCGTAAGCAACTTGGACCTCGCAACGAGTGGCCAAACCGGCAGCGACGACATTCTTGGCCACCCAGCGCATCGCGTACGCGGCTGAGCGGTCAACCTTTGACGGATCCTTGCCCGAGAAAGCTCCACCACCATGACGAGCCATGCCACCGTAGGTGTCCACGATGATCTTGCGGCCGGTTAAACCGGCATCACCCATCGGGCCGCCAACGACGAATTTGCCGGTGGGGTTAACCAGAAGTCGGTAGTCACGTGAATCAAGGTCGATACCGGCGAGAATCGGATCCACGACATGCTTGCGAATGTCAGGAGTGAGCATGTTGTCGAGGCTGATGTTGTCAGCATGCTGACTCGACACAACGACCGTGTCGATGCGTACCGGGCGTTGGTTTTCGTCGTATTCGATAGTGACCTGGGTCTTGCCATCCGGGCGCAGATACGGAACGGTGCCGTCCTTGCGCACGTCAGTGAGCTTCTCGGCCATGCGATGCGCAAGAGCAATCGGCAACGGCATCAGCTCGAGGGTGTCAGTCGAGGCATAGCCGAACATCAGACCCTGGTCGCCTGCGCCTTGCCGATCGAGCGGATCGGCACTGCCACCCTCGCGCTCCTCGATAGCGTCGTTGACGCCCTGTGCGATGTCGGGTGACTGTTGGCCGATCGACACCTGGATACCGCAGGAGGCGCCGTCAAAGCCCTTGATCGACGAGTCGTAGCCAATACCGTTGACTGCTCGGCGCACGATGCTCATGACGTCAGCGAAGCCGGAGGTGGTGACCTCGCCGGCCACATGCACCTGTCCGGTCGTCAGCATGGTCTCGACTGCCACGCGGCTCTTAGGATCCTGCTTCAGCAGATCATCGAGGATGGCATCACTGATCTGATCGGCCATCTTGTCGGGATGACCCTCAGTGACTGACTCAGAGGTGAACAGGCGCTTGGACACGATCGTTACTCCCTTGACTGTTGCTTACCGCTGCCCCATCGGTGGAACTCGCGCTTGCCTCGGTTGAGGCCTGGTCTGCTCCCGGAGCACCCCACCGCGGAGGAGGGTTGCCGACCAGCGAGCCGGGACTTAACGCTGGTACTCGTGACCGACATCAAGAATACACGAGAGGTTGGGCTCCGGACTGCAGGCCAAGCCGCAAATCGGCGCTATTTCTGCTGCAACCCGGCAACGACGGCATCCCAGATGGCGTCAGAGATCACCGCTTTTGACGCCCGTGACACTGCGTGCTCCTGGCCTCGACCCACGATCACGATCTCGTTGTCGTCTGTGCCGAAGGCCTTGCCCGGGCTGACATCGTTGACGACGAGAAGATCACATCCCTTTCGGGTGAACTTGGCTCGGCCGTGCTCGAGAACGGTCGCCGAGTCATCGCCCGTTTCGGCTGCGAACCCAACGATGAACGGGCTGGTGCCTGAACGCGCCTGGACCAGAGACGCGAGAATGTCGGTTGTCGGGACCAGGCTCAGATTCACGGTCTGCGGAGCATCGGCCTTCTTGAGTTTTGAATTCGCGACATCTTCGGTACGAAAATCCGCCACGGCAGCCGCCATGACAATGACGTCAACGTCAGATAGGAGTCGGCTGACCTCCGTGAGCATCTGCGCACCTGAACTGACCGGGACCACGGTGATTCCTGCGGGCGCCTCGACGTCAACATGTGCTGCCACCACAGTGACCTGCGCACCTCGGGCAACAGCCGTGCGCGCCAACTCGAAACCTTGCTTGCCACTGCTGTGATTGCCGATGAATCGCACCGGATCAATCGCCTCTCGGGTGCCGCCGGCGGTGATAAGAATTTTCACCCCGGCAAGGTCTGCTGAGGGCCTGCGGCGAAGTGCGTCCCGCGCAGCCGCCACGATGGCAGCTGGGTCAGGAAGGCGACCAGGGCCCGTGTCAGCACCCGTGAGGCGCCCAGAGGCGGGCTCGAGCACGATCACGCCGCGGGCGCGAAGTTCAGCGACGTTTCTTTGGGTAGCCGGGTGCTGCCACATCTCCGTGTGCATCGCTGGAGCCATCACAATCGGGCAGCGTGCGGTGAGAAGAATGTTGGTCAGGAGGTCGTCGGCGATGCCATGCGTGGCACGGGCGATCAAATCTGCGGTGGCCGGCGACACCAGCACGAGATCTGCTTCTTGACCGAGCTTGACGTGAGGAACGTGCGCCACGTCTTCCCAGACACTGGTGCGCACGGGTTTGCCCGAAAGTGCTGCCCAGGTGGGGGCTCCCACGAATTCCAATGCTGCAGCCGTGGGAACGACGGTGACGTCGTGACCGGATTCAGTCAGGCCGCGAAGTACTTCGACGGCCTTGTAGGCGGCAATACCGCCTGCGACACCCAGGACGATGCGAGGCTTGCGGGCCTCGGACTCGCTGGAGGTCAGCCGAGATCCTCGACGGCCTCGGAAGTGAGCAATCCGGCATCGATCTCACGCAGCGCAATCGACAGCGGCTTCTCCTGGACGTGAGTCTCGACCAGCGGACCGACATATTCGAGGAGGCCCTCACCGAGCTGTGAGTAGTAGGCGTTGATCTGACGTGCCCGCTTGGATGCGTAGATCACGAGCGAGTACTTCGACTCAGTCTTGTCGAGCAGGGCGTCAATGGAGGGATGAGTGATGCCCTCGGCGCGAACGTTGCTCATGACAGTGCCTCTTTACGTCGGTTTTCCACGGAGAACGGCGGTTAGCCGTGGAGGAAGTCTAGCAAGGCCCGAGCGGACTCACGCACATCGGCATTGACGACCACGTCATCGAACTCCCCCTGGGCTGCCAGTTCCTCGCGTGCGGCGGCAAGGCGGGTGGCCACCGCCTCAGGGGATTCGGTGCCGCGGCCCGTCAGCCGAGCCTCCAGGGTTTCCCAGGAGGGCGGCGCCAAGAAAACCAAACGGGCGGTCGAGTCACTGACCCGGACCTGGCGGGCACCTTGAAGCTCGGCAAGCTCAATGTGCTTTGGGATGACAACAAGATCACCATCGATGGCGACACTTC
>CALFIA010000018.1 GCA_937876275.1 uncultured Actinomycetes bacterium
AGACGGGCATCATGCGGCTCGTCGGTGCCTCGAACTTCTATATCCAGCTGCCGTTCTTGCTCGAGGCTGCTTTCGCTGCAGGTGTTGGCGCGATTCTCGCGATCCTCTCCGTGGTGCTGATGAAGAGCATCCTCATCGACAAGGTGCTGGCTCCGTCGTTCCAGTTCACCGCCTTCGTCGGCTGGGATTCCGTGCTCACCATTGCCCCGATCATGCTGATCACCGGTGTCGGCCTGGCCGGCCTCGCCGCCTTCTTCACCCTGCGCAAGTACCTGCGCGTCTGACCCAAGCGTGTTACGCCTGTTGCAGGTGTGATCAACGCTTACCCTGGGGGGGTGCTTCCCCCGCTCCGCCGGTTGGCTGTAGTCCTCGCCGCCGGCTCACTCCTCGTGTTGCCGATGGCCCCTGCCATGTCGGCCGAGGGTGCTGCCGCGACAGCGTCGGCGAGCGCAAAGAAGAAGCCGCCGATCTCTGATCGCATTGACGCCGCCGGTGAGGCCGTTGACTCGGCCAATGCCAAGGTCAAGAAGGCAATGCGGACGCTGTCACGGGTGCGCAGTCAACTACCCGAGGCGCGCGATCGTCTCAAGCGAGCGACAGTGCAGGCGGTCACCGCCGAGCGCGCCGCTGACATTGCAGAGGCCGCGGCCGATGATGCACGCACCGAAATGCTGCTTCTCACGACCGAGCAGCTGACGATCAAGGCCAAGATCGATCGCAATGCAGGCCGCATGAGTCAGCTTGCTCGCGCTGTCTACCAACAAGGCCCCTTCGCTGAGATCGAGGTGGTGCTCAACTCGCAGAGCCCCGGTGATGCAATGAGCAGGCTCGCGAGCGTCGATGCGATCTCGCGTACTCAGTCAGGGCTGCAGCGCGAGCTGATGACATCCAAGTCTGATCTCACGATGCGTGAAGTTCGCCTGGAGGCTCTCAAGATCGAGGCCGAACGCGAAGCGGCAGCGGCATTAGACAATGCGAATCAAGCCAAGGATGCACGTGCGGAAGCGGCGCGGGCCAAGGCGAGTGTGCAGGCATTGGTCAAGAAACAAACACGTGCGCTGAGAATTGCTGAAGATAACCGTGACGATGTCATGGCTCGACTAAATGAGCTCAAGGCTGAGCAGGCTCGCATCCAAGCAGCAGCAGCGAAGGCGGCACGAGAGGAAGCAGCCCGCCGAGCAGCCGCCGGCGAGGATCCCGAGAGCCCAAGTGGCGAACTCACCTGGCCCATCAGCGGCGGGGGAGTCAACCAGGGTGTCGGCCCGCGCATCCACCCCGTCTATGGCTACAAGTCCTGTCACACCGGCATCGATATCAGCGGCGGCACGGGCACGCCCATCAAGGCCGCTCACTCCGGCACGGTCATCAATAACTCCAGCGGCGGTGCCTATGGCAACGCGACCTTGATCTCCGGCGCCGGCGGCTTGGCCACCTTCTATGCCCATATGTCGCGCATTGACGTCAATGAAGGCGATCGAGTGAAGGAGGGCGAGGTGATCGGCGCCGTGGGCACCACGGGCTGGGTCACCGGCCCTCACCTTCACTTTGAGGTTCACCTGAGCGGCACGCCATATGATCCACTGGGCTGGTTCGGCCAGTCCAAGCGAACTGTGGGCTGCTAGCCCTGACGAGAACGACCGATCTGAGAGGCGGTGAGAGTGATGCCACGTGAGAAGGGGCGCACCCTCATTGCCCAGAACAAGAAGGCTCGGCACGACTACGCCATCGAGGATGTCTTCGAGGCTGGCCTGGTGCTCGTGGGCACCGAGGTGAAGTCCCTGCGTGCAGGCCGCGCCACCCTCACCGACGGTTACGCCTCGATCGACGACGGCGAGGCCTGGCTTCGCGGTGTCCATATCCCCGAGTACGACCTGGGCACCTGGACTAATCACGAGCCCCGCCGTGCACGCAAGCTGCTACTCACTCGCGATGAACTG
>CALFIA010000019.1 GCA_937876275.1 uncultured Actinomycetes bacterium
GCCTCGAAGACCGGTTCCGCTCAGGTGACGGGCTCGAAGGTCTCGACCTCGTGGTTTGCGTCGTATGCGCCGGCAAATAAGCCGAAGTACGCCGTCGTCATGATGGTGACCCAAGGTGGCACGGGCTCAAAGACCTCCGGCCCCAGCGTGCGAAAGATCTATGAAGCGCTGTTCGGCGTGAACGGCAGTACCGTGGATCCGTCGAAGAGCGTGCTCATCGGAAATGCGCCGATGAAGGACCTTCCGACTATTCGCCCCGACGGCACTCCGGTGGCCCCGAAGGGGCGTAAGTCCGGCGTCAACGCAGCGGGAGGCAGCGGATGAGTACCTGGCATCTGACTGATCTCGTCAGCCGTCCGACAGCACCACGTTTCGATCGCGGTCGTACCTACTGGCGTGACCTCGACTGGATCATGCTGATGGCGGCATTCAGCCTCACCATCTTCGGCTGTCTACTTGTGTGGTCGGCAAGCAAGGCCGACATGGCGTCGCCGACCGACCCGTACTCATACTTGAAGAAGCACGTCATCAACGTGCTCATCGCGGTGGTGCTCGGCTTCATTGCCTCGCGACTCGACTATCGATGGCTGCGTGCTTACACGCCGGTGATCTACGGAGCCGCGTGCTTCTTCTTGCTGCTGCCGTTCGTACCGGGCCTCGGTACTCGTATCGCCGGCGCGCAGGCCTGGGTCGCACTCCCCGGCGGTTTCACTTTGCAGCCCTCGGAGTTCGCGAAGATCGCCGTGATCTTGATGATGGCCGCGATCTTGTCCGAGAAGCGCGATATCGAGAGCGAACCGCGTGACAAGGACGTGCTGCTTTCGCTCGGACTCGCCATCGTGCCCGTACTCATCGTTCTTCTCCAGAATGACACCGGCACCGTGCTCGTCATGGGTGCGGTGGTCATCTCGATCATTGCCGTGTCGGGTGCGCGGACACGCTGGGTCGTGACCTTGATCGGCGGTGCCGCACTCGGCATCCTGCTTTCCATTCAGCTCGGCCTTCTGAAGCAGTATCAGGTCGCGCGACTCACCTCGTTCATCAATCCGGCAGCTGACTCGGGTGGTTCGTCCTACAACGCTGCGCAAGCTCGCATCGCGATTGGCGGCGGAGGGCTCACCGGCTATGGGTTGTTCAACGGCCCTCAGACTCAAGGTCGCTTCGTGCCGGTCAACGAGAGTGACTTCATCTTCACGGTTGTCGGCGAAGAACTCGGCTTCATCGGGTCGGTCCTGCTGATTTTGCTGCTTGGGGTGATCTTGTGGCGGGCCATCGTGATCGCCTACCGCGCTGACGATCTCTACGGGCGCCTGGTCTGCACGGGCGTGATCGCCTGGTTTGCCTTCCAGTTGTTCGAGAACATCGGCATGACCTTGGGCATCATGCCGATCACCGGTATCCCGCTGCCGCTGGTCTCCTCGGGAGGCACGTCGATGATGGCCGTCTGGATAGGCATCGGCCTGCTGCAGAACGTCCGACTGCACGCGGTGCGCAACTCTCCCTAGCGCAATCGCGCCGTTGGTTGTGCATTCGTGAGATCTCGGCGGGGCGGATAACCTGTGGCTGTGACAACTTCCGATACTCATGTGCCCGGTGCGTCCGTGTTCGACCGCCTGGAAGCACTCCTGCCGTTCGTCTCGAAGCCGATTCAGTACGTGGGCGGCGAACTCAACGCCGTGCAGAAGCCGTGGGATTCAGTCGACGTGCACTGGGCGCTCATGTATCCAGATGCCTATGAGGTCGGTGCACCGAATCAAGGCGTGCAGATTCTGTACGAGGTAATCAACGAGCGCGCCGATGCTCTGGCCGAGCGCACCTATGCCGTCTGGCCTGATCTTGAGAAGCTGATGCGCGAGCACCAGGTGCCGCAGTTCACCGTCGATAGCCATCGCGCGCTCGGAGACTTCGATGTGGTCGGCATGTCGTTCTCGACGGAGCTTGGCTACACCAACATGCTCACCGCGATCGATCTTGCGGGCGTTCCCGTCCTTGCCGCCGAGCGTGACGACTCGCATCCGATCGTCGTCGCCGGTGGTCACGCTGCCTTCAATCCCGAGACCATTGCCGAGTTCGTCGATGCTGCAGTGATGGGCGATGGCGAAGAGGCCGTTCTTCTCATCACTGACATCGTGCGCGACTGGAAGAACGAAGGTTGTCCTGAGGGCCGTGTCGGCCTCCTCCGCCGCCTCGCGCTTACCGGCGTTATCTACGTGCCGCGTTTCTACGACGTCGAGTACCTCGAAGACGGCCGCATCAAGCGCATCGTGCCTAACGAGGCCGATATTCCGTGGCGGGTGCGCAAGTTCACGCTGATGGATCTCGATTCATGGCCGTACCCGAAGGCCCCGCTCGTTCCGCTCGCCGAAACTGTCCACGAGCGCATGAGTGTCGAGATCTTCCGCGGCTGCACGCGTGGTTGCCGCTTCTGCCAGGCAGGCATGATCACGCGACCGGTACGCGAGCGCAGCATCACGGGTATTGCCGAAATGGTCGACAATGGTCTGTGCAAGACCGGTTATGAGGAAGTGGGTCTGCTCTCGCTCTCCAGTGCCGACCACACTGAGATCGCCGAGATTGCCAAGGGTCTTGCTGATCGCTACCAGGGCACTGAGACCGCGCTTTCGCTTCCGAGCACGCGTGTGGATGCATTCAACATCGACCTCGCCAATGAGCTCTCGCGCAACGGCCGTCGCAGTGGTCTCACCTTCGCGCCCGAGGGCGGAAGCGAGCGCATGCGCAAGGTCATCAACAAGCAGGTGACTGAGGAAGACCTCATTCGCACGGTCAGTGCGGCCTATGGCGCAGGCTGGCGCCAGGTGAAGCTGTACTTCATGGTGGGTCTGCCGACCGAGACAGACGAAGACGTCATGCAGGTCGCTGAGCTTGCCCGTGAGGTCATCAAGGCCGGTCGCGCAGCGTCGGGTCGTCGCGATATTCGTTGCACCGTGTCGATCGGCGGTTTCGTGCCCAAGCCCCACACGCCGTTCCAGTGGGCCGGTCAGCTCAACCATGAAGCCACCGATGCGCGCCTGCACAAGCTGCGCGATGCAATCCGTGCTGATCGCGAATACGGCAAGTCGATTGGTCTGCGGTACCACGATGGCAAGCCCGGCATCGTCGAAGGCCTGCTCTCACGCGGCGACCGTCGCGTGGGTCGCGTCATCTTGCAGGCGTGGCGCGATGGCGCACGCTTCGACGGCTGGAGCGAGCACTTCTCCTTCGATCGCTGGATGAATGCGGCGGCTGTCGCGCTCGCCGATGAGCCGGTCGACGTCGACTGGTTCACCACTCGCGAGCGCCAGCAGTCCGAGGTTCTGCCCTGGGGCCATCTCGACTCAGGTCTCGATGCCGACTGGCTCTGGGAGGACTGGCAAGACTCGCTTTCCGAGGTCGGAGTTGAGGACTGCCGCTGGACACCGTGCTTCGACTGCGGCGTGTGCGACCAGATGGAGACCGAGATCCAGGTGGGCCCGACCGGCGTCGTCACGCTTCCGATGCCGACCGTGCGCACTACTGCGGTACTCGCAGAAATCGACGCATGAGTCGTAAGCCTCCGGAGCGCGACGTTGCGCTCGCCGTGCAGAAGCTGCGCGTGCACTACGCGAAGCGCGGTCGGCTTCGCTTCTCCAGTCACCGTGATTTCCAGCGTGCGCTCGAGCGTGCGCTGCGTCGTGCCGAGGTGCCGATGGCCTACAGCGCCGGCTTCTCCCCGCACCCGAAGATCTCCTATGCGAACTCGGCTCCGACCGGCGTGGCCAGCGAAGCTGAGTACGTCGAGATCGGTGTCACGAAGCAGTGCGATCCCGAGCGCATGCGCATCGCCCTCGACGATGCCCTCCCGGCCGGCCTCGATGTCGTCGACGTCGTGACTGCCGCCACACCCGACTTCGTAAATCGGCTCGAGGCATCCCGTTGGTGCTTCGAGCTTCCCGGTGTCGATGTCTCTACCGCTCAGGCGGCGGCAGATGCCTTCCTCGGCCACAGTGAGGTCATCGTCGAGCGGCTGATGAAGAACGGCATCCGTAAATTCGACACGCGCGAAGCGGTGCTCTCCCTCACGGTGAGCGGCGAATCGGGCGTTTCGGGCAGTCAGGGGTCTGGCGCGGGGGATTCCTATGCCATACTCGAGGTGGTCACCAGACATGTCACACCGTCTGTACGACCCGATGACCTTCTTGCCGCACTGAGGATCGCAGCTCACCTCGTGCCGCCGGTGCCCCCACGGGTAACCCGGCTGGCACAGGGGCCGCTGATCCCCGGGAGCACGGAAATCGGCGATCCTTTCGCCCCTGACCGCGCAGCCCTCGTCAGCACCAACTGACGGGCCGACTCGAGGTTCATCGCCCGGCGGCGTCCTAGCGCATATCGCTCCGCGGCCGGGAGTCCATGAAGCTTGTTGGGCCCCTGAGGTCCACGTGAGGAAACTGCGCACTGCGCAGTCATTGAGGAGCACGACCACATGGTCGAGAACACCGAAGACAGCACTGCAACTGCCAAGCGCACCCGTCGCCGGGCCGCCAGTCGTCCCGCCGGGCCGCCGGTGGAGGGCGTAGCCCCTGAGCCGGTCGTGGCCGAGGCGGCCACGAAGCCCGCCAAGAAGGTCGCGAAGAAGACCACCAAGAAGGCTGCTGCCCCGTCAACAGCCTCCGATGCCGCTGACACGGCATCGGCGCCGGTCAAGAAGGTGGCGAAGAAGGCCGCAAAGAAAACTGCCGCGAAGTCCGAGTCAGCAGACTCTGCTCCCGTCGTCGAATCCGCCGTGGCGGCGCCGCTGTTCGCGGCACCTGTGTTCGTCGCCCCCGAGCCTGATTCCGACGCCAAGTCCGCCGCACGTCGTGGCCGAGGCCGCGGTGCGAAGAAGCCCGTCGATGACTCAGCTGAGACCGAAACTGAGAGCACTGACACCTCCGAAGGCGCCTCGGACGATGACGCCGTTGCCGGTGAGACCGATGAGCAGGCGAAGCGCCGTCGTCGCCGCCGTGGCGGTCGAGGTCGTCGCCGCCGCACTGATGACACCGAGGGCAGTGAAAGCGGTAACGACGACGACAGCTCCGAAGGCGAGTCATCCGACTCCGATTCCGAAGACGAATCCGAGGGCGGCAAGCGTCGGCGTCGCCGTCGTCGCCGTGGCGCCGATGGCGATCTCGAGCCGTCTCCCGATGACCCGCCGAACACCGTCGTCAAGGTGCGCGAGCCGCGCGGCAAGGGCCGCGGCAACAACAGTGACGACGAGGTCAGCAATGTGCGCGGATCCACGCGCCTGGAGGCCAAGAAGCAACGTCGTCGTGAAGGTCGTGAGGCCGGGCGTCGACGTGCGCCGATCCTGACCGAGGCAGAGTTCCTTGCCCGCCGTGAGGCCGTCAATCGAGTCATGGCCGTTCGCCAGGAAGGCGATCGCACGCAGATCGCCGTTCTCGAAGATGGCGTGCTCGTCGAGCATTACGTCACCCGCGGTAGCAATAGCTCGATGGTGGGCAACGTCTACCTCGGCCGCGTGCAGAACGTCCTGCCCAGCATGGAAGCTGCGTTCGTCGATATCGGTCGCGGCCGCAATGCCGTGCTGTACGCCGGTGAGGTCAACTGGGATGCCGCAGGTCTCGAAGGCCAGCCCAAGCGCATCGAGTTCGCACTGAAGTCCGGCGATCCCGTTCTGGTGCAGGTCACCAAGGATCCCGTCGGCCAAAAGGGTGCGCGCCTGACGAGTCAGATCTCACTGCCCGGCCGATTCCTGGTCTACGTGCCCGATGGCTCCATGACCGGTATCAGTCGCAAACTGCCTGACAGTGAGCGCAGTCGTCTCAAGAGCATTCTCAAGCGGGTCATGCCTGAGGATGCCGGCGTCATCGTGCGCACGGCATCCGAGGGTGCGCCCGAGGATGCCCTCGAGCAAGACATCCTGCGCCTGAAGGCCCAGTGGGAAGACATCAGCGCGAAGGCGAAGAGCGCGAACTCAGCGACTTTGCTGTACAGCGAGCCTGATCTTGCGATCAAGGTCGTGCGCGACATCTTCAATGAAGACGTCAACCAACTCGTGATCTCCGGTGCCGAAGGCTTTGAGGCGATCAACGACTACGTCACCGCTGTGGCTCCTGATCTCTCCCCGCGCCTGGAGCGCTGGGTCGGCACCGACGATCTCTTCGCGCACTTCCGCGTCGACGAGCAGCTGTTGAAGGCCCTTGATCGCAAGGTCTATCTGCCGTCCGGTGGCTCACTCGTCATCGATCGCACTGAGGCGATGACCGTGGTTGACGTCAACACCGGCAAGTTCACCGGTCAGGGCGGCAATCTCGAGCAGACCGTCACGCGAAACAACCTGGAGGCAGCGGAGGAAATCGTCCGCCAGCTTCGCCTGCGCGATATCGGCGGAATCATCGTGGTCGACTTCATCGACATGGTGCTCGAGAGCAATCGCGATCTCGTGCTGCGTCGCCTGGTCGAGTGCCTTGGTCGCGACCGCACCAAGCATCAGGTGGCGGAGGTCACCTCCCTGGGACTCGTGCAGATGACGCGCAAGCGCATCGGCTCGGGCCTGATCGAGTCCTTCTCGACCACGTGCGAGACCTGCGCCGGGCGCGGCATCAAGGTGTCGCTCTCGGGCAACGAGCTCGATCACCACGAGTCGCCCAAGAATCGTCGCCCCGCGAATGCGGTCGATCCGGCCGATGTGGCGGCCCGCGCACTCGCCCACGACGAGGGCCATGACGAGGCTCCGTCGGGGGAGGAACTCGCCGCCGATGTCCTCGAGTCGGCCGTGGTCGATCTCGATTCGGTGATCGAGGAAGCCGTCGATTCAGTGTCCGAGACCCCCGAAATGTCCGATTCACCCTCGGAGGAGGGGTCAGTTTGACCCTAGGGCAGGCCCTTCCGTAGTCTTAGGGCCTGGCTTCCCCGGGATTGACTCATCGGGTCGGCTAACGCGTGTGTCTTCATCGGGCGCCGCATTCAGATTCTTCAAGGTAAAGGCAGGAAATCGTGGTGTACGCGATCGTGCGCGCAGGCGGCCGTCAGGAGAAGGTTGCCGTGGGCGATGTTGTGGTCCTCGACCGTGTGTCGGGTGAGCCGGGCAACGCGGTGTCCCTGCCCGTTCTCCTCCTCGTCGATGGTGCGAACGTCACCTCCGATGCGGCTGTGCTGGCGAAGTCGACCGTGACCGCGGAGATCGTTGATCACCACCGCGGCCCGAAGATCGACATCCTCAAGTACAAGAACAAGACCGGCTACCGCCGTCGCCAGGGTTACCGCTCTGAGCTGACCAAGGTCAAGATCACCACCATCACCCCCGGGAAGTGAAGTAATGGCACATAAGAAGGGTGCGTCCAGCACCAGAAACGGTCGCGACTCCAACGCGCAGCGCCTCGGCGTAAAGCGCTTTGGTGGCCAGAGCGTCAATGCCGGCGAGATCATCGTGCGCCAGCGCGGCACTCACTTCCACCCGGGTAACAATGTTGGCCGCGGCAAGGACGACACCCTGTTCGCCCTGTCGGCCGGCGTCGTCGAGTTCGGCGTTGCCCGCGGTCGTCGCGTCGTCAACATCCTCGCGGGCTGAACCACCGCGACACACTCATGACAGCGAGGCGGGCCCGTGGGGCCCGCCTTTCTGCTTTTCACCGTAAGTTCTGAGCTGTATCAGCAAAGGGAGTAACCAGTGACCAGCTTCGTCGACAACGTCGTCGTGCACGCGCACGCCGGCGATGGCGGGCATGGCTGTGCATCGGTGCTCCGTGAGAAGTTCAAGCCCCTCGGTGGCCCCGATGGCGGCAACGGTGGCCGCGGTGGCGATGTCATTCTCGAAGTCGACCCGAACACCACGACGCTGCTTGATCTGCATCATCACCCGCACATGAAGGCCGGTAACGGTAAGCCCGGTGCCGGTAATCACCGCAGCGGTGCGGTGGCCGACGATGTCGTCATTCCCGTGCCCTCGGGCACGGTCGTCACGACCAAGATCGGAAGAGCGTCGT
>CALFIA010000020.1 GCA_937876275.1 uncultured Actinomycetes bacterium
GCCCAGCGCCTCGGCTAATCGACCGCACGCCTAGCATTACGGCGTGCCCACAATCTCCGTTGTCTCGATGAAGGGTGGCGTCGGCAAGACGACTGTCACTCTTGGAATCGCGAGTGCGGCATGGAAACGCGGACTCAAGGTGCTCGTCATCGATCTCGATCCGCAGGCCAACGCCACTATGGGTCTCGGCGTCGATGACCCTCCGTTCACCACCAACGACGTACTCGCCGATGCGCGACCGGGCATCGCCGTCGACGCGATTCTGCCCACGCCGTGGGGCGGGAATGTGCACGTGATCGCATCTGAGCGATCCCTTGAGCATCGCAATACTCGCGAGGGCGCGTACAGCGAGCTGCGCATGAAGTCAGCCCTCGCCAATGTGCCACGAAGCTATGACATCGTCCTCATCGACTGCCCGCCATCACTGGGCGAGCTCACGCGTAACGCACTAAGTGCGTCTGATGCGGCACTCGTCGTCACAGAGCCCGGGTACTTCGCGCTGCACGGAGCCCAACAGGCGGTGGAAGCCGTCGACGTGATCCGCAGTTCCACCAACCCGGCCATCCGCACATCGACGATCCTGATGAATCGTGCACGCACCACGGTCGCCGAGCACCGCATGCGCATCCAGGAACTTCAGGATGCCTTCGGGCCACTGGTCAGCCCCGTGCTGGTGCCCGAACGCAATGCGATCCCGCAGTCCGAGGGCGCTGGCATCCCGATCCACGCGTGGGACTCCCCCGCAGGCCGCGAACTCAGCGGAATCTTCGATCAGCTACTCGATCAGTTGCTCTATCCGTTCGGCCGAGCAGTCAGGGAGTACCCGTGAACACTTTTGATCCGACACCGCGCCAGGCACTGCGCAAGGCAGCCGATGCCGATATCCATCCCACGCTGCCCGCGCCCGCGGCCCAGTCGCATGAGGATCTCTCCACGCGAGCCGGATCATCAGCATCCGACACCATGCGACCTCCGGCGAAGGACAAGCTCGTCGAGCTCTCGGTGGAGATGCCGAAGTCATTGCGCAAGGAACTGCGCAAGAAGGCCGAGGAGCAGGGCATGACTCTGGACGCCCTCGTGACGCTCTATCTGCGCAATCGAGGTAACTAGAACCTGACGGGGCCGAGGTCCGTCAGAAGATGTCGACGCCTGATTTCCGTGCCGCTCTCATCAGCGCTCGATCCTGCGTGGCCAAGGGCAGACCGGTCTCGCGGGCCAGCATCAGGTAGGCCGCGTCGTAGGCCGTAAGGCCAGTGTCAAACGCCTCTGCCAGTAACGTCAAGGGTTCGAGCACGCTCGCGTCAACCTGGATATCCATCGCGCCGAGATCCGCGGAGAATGACACGGCTTCATCGATACTTAATCGCGCTCGGCGGAGGCCTACGAGAATGCCGTTAGCGATCTCGTACTTCCACAGACTCGGAACGAGTGCGTGATGTTCACTGACGAAATCAAGAACTGCGTCGGAATACCTTCCGGCTTCGTCGTCAAATGCCCACGACAACCTCGTTGATGCGTCGAGGACTACTCCCACGCTCATGCGCGCCCTTGGGCAACGGCATCCTTCATCGGCATGCCGAGTTTGCGGCCACGTCGGGCACTCTTCATTCGGTCAGCCGCGGCGCGCCGCTCTTCAACCGATGAGGATGAAATGGGGGTGATGCGAGCAATGGGATGCCCGTGGCGGGTGACTGTGTAGACCTGACCAGCAGTCACCTCTTCTAGCACCGCGGAGA
>CALFIA010000021.1 GCA_937876275.1 uncultured Actinomycetes bacterium
GTCGTCTCGTACGAGACCGAGGGCGTGGGCATGCTGCAGGACGCCATCTGGGCAGCGCAGGACCGCCTCAGCGATCCGGCCTACTGCGGCGAGGCGATCTCGTTCGTGAAGGCATCGCTGCAGGGCTGGGCCTACTGCCGTGACAACGCCCAGAAGTGCGCCGACATCGTCGTCGCCAAGGGCTCGAAGCTCGGCGCCACGCACCAGCTGTGGCAGATGAACGAGGTCAACAAGCTCATCTGGCCGTCGCCCATGGGCGTTGGCGTCGTTGATCCCGCACTCTGGGATCAGACCGTCAAGATCGCGCTCGGCACCAAGAACCTTGACGGTGTTGCGATCATCAGCAAGGAGCCTGACGCAGAGGCCTACACCGACACCTACGCGAAGGCAGCCGATGCGGCGCTCACGGCCGAGGGCCTGAACGTCACCGGTGATGCATTCGCACCGATCACCGTCACCTTGAACGAGGGCGGCAACTAGTTCGAAACAGAAGGGCCCGGTGGCGAGAGCCACCGGGCCCTTCTGCACGTCCGGCATACCCCGACGCCAGGCACTAGTCGAGCGACGCCATCACATGCTTGATGCGGGTGTAATCCTCGAAGCCGTACATCGAGAGATCCTTGCCGTAGCCGGAGTGCTTGAAACCGCCATGAGGCATCTCGGCGACGAATGGGATGTGGGAGTTAATCCACACCACGCCGAAGTCGAGACGTTTGGCCATGCGCATTGCCCGACCGAAGTCCTTTGTCCAGACCGACGAGGCAAGGCCGTAGCGAACTCCATTGGCCCAGCGCAGTGCTTCCGCCTCGTCGCTGAACTTCTGAACTGTCATCACCGGGCCGAAGACCTCATCTTGGATCATCTCGTCGCCTTGCTGCAGGTGCGCCACGACCGTGGGTTCGATGAAGAAGCCCGTGGTGCCCAAACGCTTGCCGCCCGCCACGATCTCGGCATGCGATGGCGTGCGCTCGAGGAACCCGAGAACACGCTCCATCTGATTGACGTTGTTGACGGGTGGAACAAAACCATCACCGCTCGGACCGCCAATAACCGTCGTGCTGGTCTTGCGCGCCTGCTCGGCGAGAGCGGCGACGAACTCGTCGTAGATGGGGGCAGCGACGAGCAGGCGCGTGGCCGCGGTGCAGTCCTGCCCGGCGTTGAAGTACCCGGCGAAGGCCAGCCACTCGGCGGCCGCCGCAACGTCAGCATCCTCAAAGATCACGATCGGGGCCTTGCCACCGAGTTCGAGATGGACGCGCTTGAGGTCACGCGAGGCGGACTCCGCGACCTCCATGCCGGCACGGACCGAGCCAGTGATCGCCACCATCTGAGGAGTCGGATGCTCGACCACGAGCTTTCCGGTAGAGCGATCACCGCAGATCACGTTGAGAACACCGTCAGGAAGGGCACCGGACTCGCCGATGATCTCCGCGAGTCGGATCGTGGCAACAGGAGTGGTGTCACTCGGCTTGAGGACAACGGTGTTTCCCGCCGCAATCGCCGGGCCGATCTTCCAGATTGCCATGGCAAGGGGGTAATTCCACGGGGTGACCTGACCGATCACGCCGATGGGCTCGCGTCGGATCAATGACGTAAAGCCCTTCATGTACTCCCCGGCAGACTTGCCCTCCAGGATGCGCGCAGCGCCTGCGAAGAACCGCAGCTGATCAATCATCGGCGGGAGCTCCTCGGCCATGGTGACCGAGATCGGCTTACCGGTGTTCTCGCACTCGAGAGCTACCAGCTCGGATCCGTGGGCCTCCATGGCGTCGGCGATCTTGAGCAGGGCCAACTGCCGCTCAGCGGGTGTCGTCTCACCCCAGACCTCGAAGGCAGCCGAGGCGGCAGAGTAGGCGGCGTCCACATCAGGTGTGCCCGAGATCGGGGCCGAGGCGTAGACCTGGCCGGTTGTGGGGTTCACCAGGTCGCTGGTCTGGCCGCTGGCGGCATCGACGCTGCGTCCATTGACGAAATTTCTGACTGTGGTCACCGGAGGCTCCAAAGGGGACGGGTAGTGCCAGATTAGCCGCGCGACCACGGTTTCTAAAGGCAAAATTTCTTTTCGGGACGGATTTCGTAGTCATTTTTCGAAATGACCACGGATTCACTTGCTTTGGTCCTCACACCAGCGGATGATCGGGTTATGGCCCCCCGGGAGCGCACCATCGCTGTGGCTCTCGACGACGTCTCCAAGGCGATCATCGAGCAGCTTCAGCAAGATGGCCGGCGTCCGTACGCGACTATCGGCAAGGCCGTCGGCCTATCGGAAGCTGCGGTACGGCAGCGAGTTCAAAAGCTCACGGAGTCCGGGGTCATGCAGATCGTGGCCGTCACGGATCCCATGCAGGTGGGTTTCTCGAGAGCGGCCATGCTCGGCATCAGGGTTGATGGGGATGCCGAGGCTATTGCGGCACGCATGGAAGTGATGCCCGAGGTCGATTACCTCGTGGTGTGTGCAGGGCAATACGACATCCTCGCTGAGGTGGTCGCCGAGGATGACGATCATCTCTTGGAGATCGTCAATCGCAAGATCCGCGCAATCGAAGGCATTAGATCCACCGAGACATTCGTCTATCTGAAACTGCGCAAGCAGATCTACACATGGGGAACCCGATGACATCAACACCGCAGTACGTGACCGAATCCGGATACGACTCACTAGCCGAGAAGGCACGTGATCATCTCTGGATGCACTTCACGCGTCACTCCGTGTACTACGAGGGCGGCCATGTTCCGATCATCGTCAAGGGTGACGGCTGCTACATCTGGGACGACCAGGGTCGTAAGTACTTCGATGGTCTCTCCGGACTCTTCACAGTTCAGGTGGGGCACGGTCGCAAGGAGCTCGCAGCCGCCGCAGCAAAGCAGATGGAAGACCTGGCCTACTTCCCCATCTGGTCATACGCGCACCGTCCGGCAATCGAACTCGCCGAGCGACTCGCGCACTACGCCCCAGGCGACCTCAATCGAGTCTTTTTCACCAGTGGCGGTGGCGAGGCCGTCGAGACCGCATGGAAGTTAGCTAAGCAGTACTTCAAGCTCACCGGAAAGCCCACCAAGCACAAGGTCATTAGTCGCAATGTGGCGTACCACGGCACCCCGCAGGGCGCACTGAGCATCACCGGCATCTCCGTAGCGAAGATCCCGTTCGAGCCCCTCGTCCCTGGTGGCGTGAAGGTGCCCAACACGAATTTCTATCGGGCACCTGACCACCTGCGCGACGACGAGAAGGCCTTCGGCCGTTGGGCTGCCGACCGCATTGCAGAAGCCATCGAGTTCGAAGGTCCCGACAGTGTTGCCGCTGTTTTCCTCGAGCCGGTGCAGAACTCCGGCGGCTGCTTCCCGCCGCCCCCCGGATACCTCGAGCGGGTGCGCGAGATCTGCGATGAGTACGACGTGCTCATGGTGGCCGACGAGACCATCTGCGCGTTCGGCCGTATCGGTGACATGTTCGCCATGAAGCGTTTCGGCGTGGATCCCGACATCATCACCTGCGCGAAGGGCATGACTTCTGGCTACGCGGGACAGGGAGCAATGATCGCGAGTGAACGGCTTTTCGAGCCGTTCAAGCACGGAACAACCTCGTTCCTGCATGGCTACACCTGGGGCGGCCATCCGATGGCAGCCGCGGTGGCCATGGCCAACCTCGACATCTTCGAGCGCGAGGACATCAACGGAAACGTGCGCCGTAACGAAGGTGCCTTCCTGGCCACTCTCAATAAGCTGCGCGACCTTCCGATCGTGGGCGACGTTCGCGGCATGGGCTACTTCTACGGCATTGAGCTCGTCAAGGACAAGGTCACTCGCGAGACCTTCAGTGACGATGAGGCCGAGCGCTTGCTGCGCGGATTCTTGTCCAAGGCACTCTTCGACGCCGGCCTGTACTGCCGGGCCGACGACCGCGGAGACCCCGTGGTGCAGCTTGCTCCCCCGCTGATCGCGGGCCAGAAGGAATTTGACGAGATCGAGGGCATCTTGCGCTCGGTGCTCACCGAGGCCTGGACAATCCTCTGAGCGACAACGTCATCAACGTACCCGGGTCCACTCCACGGACTCGGGTACGTCGCATTCCAGATAACGCGGTCAATGACATCGTCGCTCTCCACCAGGTCCTTGATTCCGGGCTCGTCGCCCACGTGGCAGTCGTGACTGAGGGTCAGCCCTTCGTCATTCCGGTGGCTTACGCCCGCCGAGGCAATGAGGTGCTGTTTCACGGCTCGAGCGCCTCACGCCTCTTCACCTCACTTGCGGCGGGGCAGCCCACCTGCTTGACGGTGACCTTGCTGGACGGACTCGTTCTCGCTCGAAGCGCGTTCGAGTCGAGCATGAACTACCGATCAGCAATGGTCATTGGCGTGGCTCGCAGACTGGAGGGCGAGGATGAGCTCGACGCACTTCGCGTGATCACCGAGCACTTGATCCCCGGTCGCTGGGCAGAGATTCGTCAGCCCGCGCCGAAGGAACGGGCGGCGACCATCACCTTGGCCTTGAGTCTCGATGAATGCTCCGTGAAGATTCGCACAGGCGGCCCTGACGACGTGCCTTCCGATCTCACCGACCCGACGTACTCACAGGTGTGGGGAGGTCATGTTCCGCTCATCGAGTCTTTCGGCACGCCGGTGCCAGACAACCACACTTCACAGGGCGCGGCTACGCCCTCGTACCTGAACGACTGGCGACGCTAGCTACTCAACGGATTCGCGATCGGCGGCCCCACCCGATGCAAGGTGTTGCGATCAGTGTGAGCGAAAGCCTCACCATTGACCTCGAGCACCGTGGTCTGCTCATATGACCACGAATCCTCAGAGTGCACGGTGATCGTCACCGACCACTCCAGCGTGCGGAACGCCTGGTCGAGAAAGGGATTAGAGCTAATTCCGTAGATGGGGTCACCGCGCTTGGCAGTAAGGGTGAACTCAGTCGCATCGGCTGCGACAACACCCCCCGCGAGAGCGACCTGACCTCTGGGAATAGCCAGGGTCTGCATCACCTGACCGGTACGAGGCTCCCACAGCCAATACCCCACCTGGTCATGGAACGTTGCATCCTCGCCCGGCTTGAGGATGTGCTGGTGGTAAGAAAGCCCGTAGAGGATCTGGGGTCCATTCGCCTGCGCATCGATAGCAGAAGCCACGTACGACTCCGTGAATCGGTCAACTTCGGGGCCGTCGGACTGAGGGTGAACGTCGACACCTACGTCACCTGACCACGTTCCGGCTAGAGCACGCAGGGGGCCGAGGTTGGCGAGAGTGTCATCACTGCTCTCACCTTCGGTGAAGATGTCATCGCCATAAATCGTCATGGCACCAGACTACGCAGATTGCGCAGGCTTAGCGGTATGCAGCAAAGCCAGTGAGCGCAGATCGGAAGAGCGTCGTGTAGGGAAAGAG
>CALFIA010000022.1 GCA_937876275.1 uncultured Actinomycetes bacterium
TGATACCTCAGTCGTGATCGTCTCGGGTATCGACTCATGCAGCGACGAAGTCGATGCTGCCCTGCGCGAGGTTGTTCTGGACTTCCCTGACCACGTGTGGCTGATCGTCACTCACCCAGGTGGAGTCAAGGGCAAGAATCTGCTCGATGCGCTCAAGAAGGCCGGCGCTGAGCAGATTGACTGCGTGGCTCCGAAGAAGGGCAAGGACACCCTCGAGTTCCTCTCCCGTGAGTTCGCTGCACACAAGCGCACCATCACCCGAGATGGCATGGATGCCCTGTATGAGGCCCTCGGCAATGACATTCGCATGCTCTCGGCAGCGGCCTCGCAGTTGTCGAGTGATGTGGTGAACGAGCCGATCACTCGTGACGATGTCGCGGCCTACTTCGAGGGTGTTGCTGAAGTCAGCGGCTTCGCCATCGCCGACGCTGTCTGGGATCGCCGCTCGGTCGATGCCCTGCGAATGCTGCGGCAGGCGATGCTCAACTCCGATTCGGTTGCGGTTCCGACAGTTTCCGCGATGGCGATGGGTCTTCGTCAGGTCGTGCGCGTGGCAGGCATGCCGCCGGGAGCCTCCGAATTCGACATTGCCAAGGAGGCCGGCGTACCGCCGTGGAAGGTGAAGACTCTTCGACGGCAATGGGCTGGCTGGAGCGGCGATCAGCGTCGCCTCGCCGCCGCCGCTGTTGCCCTGGCCGATGCCGATGGCGCGGCCAAGGGCGGTATCGCGCAGGGGAGCAGTCTTGATCCCGAGCAGAAGCTGCTCGAGCTCGAGCGTCTGGTGATGCTCACCTCAGCTCGCAACTCTGGGTAGTTCCCCGACAAAGCGAAAGGCCCCTCCGAAGAGGGGCCTTTCGAATGAATGCTTAGAGAGACGCGGCCTGCTTCGAGATCGAAGACTTGCGGTTCGCTGCCTGGTTGGCGTGGATGACGCCCTTGCTGACGGCCTTGTCGAGTGCCTTGTTGGCATCGGCGGCGAGTGCCTTGGCATCGCTGCTGCCGGCTGCGGCTGCCTCGTGGAACTTGCGCACGGCGGTCTTGAGCGAGCTCTTGACCGACTTATTGCGAAGGCGTGCCTTCTCGTTAGTGAGAATGCGCTTCTTCTGCGACTTGATGTTTGCCACGGAGCAACCTTTGTGTCTTTGGACTCGGGTGAGCCCAGGGTGGGAACTACCAGGTGTTACGGCCTCCTAGATTAGCCGTAGGCTGGCCCCAGACCCAAATTGGCCCCTGTCGCCCCCTCGGGGGCCCCTTTCGTGAGGACATCCGTGCCCGTCCAGCAGCCTGGTGCCACCGATCCCTCGGTGATCCGGAATTTCTGCATCATTGCCCATATCGACCATGGGAAGTCCACCCTGGCCGACCGGATGCTGCAGGAAACAGGCGTGGTCGACCCCCGCCAGATGCGGGCTCAGTACCTCGACCGGATGGATATCGAGCGCGAGCGGGGCATCACGATCAAGAGCCAGGCCGTGCGCCTGCCCTTCGTGGCCAACGACGGCGTCGAGTACGTCCTGAACATGATCGATACGCCCGGGCACGTCGACTTCACCTACGAGGTCTCGCGTTCGCTGGCTGCCTGCGAGGGTGCGATCCTGCTCGTCGACGCGGCCCAGGGCATCGAGGCGCAGACCCTCGCGAATCTTTACCTGGCCCTCGAGAACGATCTCATGATCGTTCCGGTGCTCAACAAGATCGACCTGCCGGCTGCGCAACCGGAGAAGTACGCGGCTGAGCTCGCGCGCATCATCGGCTGCGATCCCGCCGACGTGCTGCTCACGTCGGCGAAGACCGGTCTGGGTGTGAAGGAAGTCTTGCAGCGCGTTGTCGAGACCGTGCCTGCACCGATCGGCAATGC
>CALFIA010000023.1 GCA_937876275.1 uncultured Actinomycetes bacterium
AGTGCGAAGGGCTCGGACACCTGGTGTCCGAGCCCTTCGCACTTCTTTCAGTTAGAGCTTGACCGGACCTTGCTCCTCGGCCGTAAGGCCTGAGAAGTCCGACAATGCGGTCGAACGAGTCTTCAGTGCGAACGAGGCAAGTAGACCCAGGACGAACACCGCAAGTGCGAAGTACACGGCGTAAATCGTCGGCGACGTGACTTGATAAACAGTGCCGAAGATCGCAGCACCGGTCACCACGATGCCAACCAAGGCTGCGAGGTACACGGCCCACTGCTTCGGATGATCCTTGAGTCCGCGGATCGCTCCCACGGCCATCAGCAGGTAAATGCACGCGAGCGCGAACCCACCGACTGTCGACAGCCAACTGAAGACTGCCACGTAATGCGGCAATCCTTCGAGAGCAACGAAGCCTTCGACCCACTCGGTAAGAACGATGACAAGCGCGAAGAGCACAAGCACGACAACGCTCGCCGCGAGCGGAGTCCCGCGACGCGAGACCTTCGCCATTCCCTTCGGCAGGCGGTTATCGCGAGCCATGGCAAACAGGCCACGCGAGCCGGCCACCGAGCAGCCAATGAGCACAGCGAGCATGTCGAGGACTACGACGATCTCGAGCAAGCGTCGGATGAACACCGAGCCGTAGCCTCCATCTTCGACGGGGCTTGCAAGCCCAAAGAGTGGTGCGCCCGCGTTCTGCCCGATTGCGTCGATACTGAAGTGGTAGCCAGCAACCTGCGCGTAGGCGCCGACGATGTAGAAGCCGGTGATGGCGAGAACTGCGATGAGAACTGCCCGGGGAATATCTCGCTTCGGGTTCTTGGTCTCCTCGCCGAGATTCGCCGACGTCTCGAAGCCGGTGAAGAGCAGCACGCCATAGAGAACCCCGAAGAGAATGCCGGTCCATCCATCGGGTGAACTACTCGGGCTGAAGGCAGTGCTGACGTTGTTGTCGCCGCCAACCTTCACGATCACGACGATGAAGAAGATGAGCACGACTGCGATCGAGAAGAGAGCCAGTACGAGCTGGGCTCGAGTTGAGATCGCTACACCGAGGTACAGGACGAGCCCCACGATAATCATGAGCACGATCGACCAGCCGAGCGTGCTGAGGAGTGGATTCCCGAATTCGGCATCGAGGGTGTCGTGCAGAGTGCCCGCAATCATGATGAGGATGCCGCCGCCAAGCGCAATGACGCCGATGTAGTACAGATAGCCGGCAGCGCCGCCGATCTTGCTGCCCAGGCCATCAGTGACATAGTCGTACAGCGAGCCTGCTGCCTGAATGCGCTTCGAATACTGCGCCACGATCCACCCGAGGCCGAGAACTCCGACTGCGGCGATGACCACCGAAAGCGGAACCGCAGCCCCTGCACCTTTGCCCGAGGCGTTGAGTCCGACGAGCAGCGGAACCAGGAATGCAATCGAGAACACCGGCCCCATGAAGCCGACTGACTGAGCGATGGCGTCGAGAAGTGAAAGCTTCTTCTTGCCGCCGAGACGCTGCGCTTGGTCTGACATCGAGTTCCCTCCATTAAGGCCCCGGCATGGAGGCCAGGCCTGCGAGAGCGAATCTAGTGACGGAGAGTGCCGTGCGTACTCACTTTGGGCTTGAGTGTGCGTCGAAGGATGCTCTCAGCGTGACCGAGCTCGTTGACGTAAGTCGGCAGAGCGGAGTCGATCGGAGGCGTTGTCCGGCTACGAGTCTTTCCGTGGGCGAACTGAGCTGATGCCCAGCGAGAGACCTGCAAGGCCACGCGGGCGCTTGCCCAGTTGCTCGGCAATCGCGCGAATCGCCTGCGAGGCAGGGGCTTCCGGGTCGCTGAGGACGAGCGGGTGACCGGAGTCACCGCCTTCGCGAAGCTTCACGTCGAAGGGGATCTTGCCGAGTAGCGGCACCTTCGTGCCAAGAATCTCGGTGAGTTGCTCTGCGACTAGCGAACCGCCACCGATACCGAAGAGGTCCATCGGCTCGCCGCACTTCGGGCAAGGGAATGAGCTCATGTTCTCGATGACGCCAGCAACCTTCTGATGTGTCTGCGCCGCGAGGCTGCCCGCACGCACTGCAACGTCAGCAGCAGCGGCCTGCGGGGTCGTGACGAGCACGAGCTCGGCGCCGGGCAGCAGGCTCGCAGTCGAGAGGGCGATGTCGCCGGTTCCGGGCGGAAGATCGAGCAGCAGCACATCGAGATCACCCCAGTAGACGTCCTTGAGGAATGACTCGAGATAGCGGTGCAGCATCGGGCCGCGGAAGGCGACAGGCTGCGTGACTCCACCCGGCTTGAACGGTGCCATCGAGATGACGCGTACGCCGTAACCGGTCGGCGGCATGATCATGCCCTCGACCTGCGTTGGTGGAGTGTTCGCATTGAGCATGCGCGGAATCGAATGGCCGTAGATGTCGGCATCGACAAGGCCGACTGACAGGCCCATGTC
>CALFIA010000024.1 GCA_937876275.1 uncultured Actinomycetes bacterium
GCTCGTCGGTCGGTCGCACTGAGCATCGATCCCGAGCCTCGGGAATGGATTTACGGGATAACGCGCAAAGCGCCATCTCACGCCTTAGCCTTCAGGCATGAGCGACGTGACGATTACAGCGACCGAGAACGGCCCCCTCGAGGTGTCCGGACCTTGCACCCTGAAGAACGCCGAAGGTGAAATCCTTCGCGAGGGCGACAAGATGTTCCTGTGCCGCTGCGGGCATTCAGCGAACAAGCCCTTCTGCGATGGGGCGCACAAACGCGAAGGCTTTGTCGGCTAGTTAGGCGTGCTCGGTCGCGAGGGTTACGAGCACGACACCCACGATGATCACGACTATGCCGATGATCGCGAGCAGTGACAGCTTCTCGTGAAAGAGCAGCAGAGATCCGATCGCTGCTGCCGCCGTTCCTACGCCCGCCCAGATGGCATATGAAGTGCCCAGCGGGAGCATCTTCAGGCAGATGCCAAGGAAGACGAAAGTCAGCGCGTAACCGACGACGACAATCACCGATGGCCACAACCGACTGAAGCCATCGCTCGCCTTCAGCGCCAGGGTGCCGGTGACCTCACAGGAGATCGCCAAAGCTAGGAACAACCAGCCCATGGCCGGCCTTTCACTCGAGGGTTAGTACGAGGGAAGATCGGGTTCGATCTGGCTGACCCAGGCAAGCACGCCGCCGCCGACGTGCACGGCATTGCTGTAGCCGGCGGCCTTCACTGCAGCGAGGGCCTCAGCCGAGCGGCCGCCGACCTTGCACTGAAGCACGATGCGCTTATCTGACGGAAGCTTGCTGAGCGCAGAGCCGTCGAGGATCTCGCCCTTGGGAATCAGGATCGAGCCGGGGATCTTGACGATTTCGTACTCGCCAGGCTCGCGCACATCGATAAGAACGAAGTCCTCCTCGCCGGCGGCACGACGATCCAGCATCTCCTTGAGCTGCACGACGGAGATGGTGGAGTCCTTCGCAGCTTCGGCGGCCTCGTCGGAGATGGAACCGCAGAAGGCCTCGTAGTCGATGAGCTCAGTGACGGTCGGGTTCGGGCCGCACACTGCGCAGTTCGGATCCTTGCGGATGTTCACCTTGCGGTAGGTCATCTCCAGGGCGTCATAGATCATCAGCTTGCCGACCAGCGGCTCGCCGATGCCTGCGAGCAGCTTGATGGCCTCGGTGACCTGGATCGAGCCGATGCTCGCGCACAGCACGCCGAGCACACCGCCTTCGGCACACGAGGGAACCATGCCGGGGGGCGGGGGCTCGGGGTAGAGGCAGCGGTAGCAGGGGCCGTACTCGGCCCAGAACACGCTGGCCTGGCCGTCGAAGCGGTAGATCGAGCCCCACACGTAGGGCTTGTCGAGCAGCACGCAGGCATCGTTGACTAGGTAACGCGTCGCAAAGTTGTCAGTGCCGTCGACGATGAGGTCGTACTGCGAGAAGAGATCCATCACGTTGGTGGAGTCGAGGCGAGTCTCGTGAATGTTCACCGTGATGAGCGGGTTGATCTCGCGAACGCTGTCGCGCGCACTCTCGGCCTTGGAACGACCAACATCGCTTTGGCCATGGATGATCTGGCGCTGCAGGTTCGACTCGTCGACGGTGTCGAACTCGACGATGCCGAGCGTGCCGACACCTGCGGCCGCGAGGTACATCAGGGCTGGGCTGCCGAGACCGCCGGCGCCCACGCACAGCACCTTGGCGTTCTTCAGTCGCTTCTGACCGGCCATGCCAACGTCAGGGATGATCAGGTGGCGGCTATAGCGGCGCACCTCATCGACGGAAAGGCTCTCGGCGGGCTCCACGAGGGGAGGCAGGCTCACGACGTACTCCTGTTCGACTAGCGCGCTGCGAGGATGCAGCGTCTCAGCCTAACTTCCGCCCGAGTTCGGGCTTTCGGGCCTTCGCCACCTGCACAGCGTTCGCAGGAAGGCTACCGAGCGGCACCCTGCGAGGAGGAGCCCTGCGCCACCAGGTTGCGCATGACCCGAAGCGAGACCGACAAGGTGGCGAGATCGGCATCTTCCTGCGAGGAGATCTCCGCGAGGGTTGCCCGGGCGCGACCGAGACCATCAGCATGCACGGACTCCCAGGCCGCCACTCGCTCCACCGGCGTCGAGGTCGCCGGAGTCGAGCGAGCAATGCGGTTGGTCAGGGCTGCGACCGCTGCATAGAGGTCACTTCGCAGGGCCTGTCGGGCAAGCGCATTCCAGCGATCAGAACGCGGAAGGCCCGTAATGCGCCCGAGCGTGATGTCGACGTCGTACGTCTCCGAGACAGTGAAGTAGAGCGGCAGCAAAGTAGCCACCGACTCATCCGTACGACGCGAGATCTCGGCGATATCGAGAAGGGCGAAGACGTCAAGAGCCTCAGCGACGCGCGCTGCCAGCGCCGGCTCGGCACCGAGCTCGACGAAAGCCGCGGTTTGGCGTTGCAAGCGGCGAGCCTCGCCGCCCACCAGCGCTCCAGCGACGTCAGGTCCGTACTGCTCGATGATCGGGCGCAGTCGTGCGATCTCCGCCTCGACATCGAGCGTGCCGCCACGAGTCTGGAGGAACCAACGGGTGGCCCGATCGAGCAGACGTCGCACCTCCAGATGCATCGCATCCTGGGCCTTCGTCGGAATTGCGTTGTCCTCAGAATTGATTGCCGCCCAGAGCTGTCGAATCCCGAAGATCTCGACGACGACAGCTGCGGCTCGCACCACCTCGATGGGATTCGCACCTGTCTCTTCCATCGCGCGGAAGACGAAGGTGATGCCGGCAAGATTGACGAGCTCGTTGCAGATCCCCGTGCTGATGATCTCCGCGCGGAGCGGGTGAGTGTCGAATTGACGGCCGAACTCTTCGCGCAGAGGAGTCGGGAAGTAGTCCTGAAGCGCCGACGAGGTCCAAGGCTCCTGCGGGAGGGGCGAAGCCGTGACCTCCGCAGTAAGCGCATTCTTGACGTACGCGAGCAGCACGGCGAGCTCGGGCGAGGTCAATCCCTCTCCCGCCGCACGCCTCGCAGCGAACTCGGCATCATCGGGCAGGAACTCGATCGCGCGATCCAAGAGCCCGCGTGTCTCGAAGTCGGCGATTAGCCGCTGATGCACGGTGAGAAGTGCAACCGCGCCCGCACGCGCGCTGCCGAGCACGACATTCTGCGCGTAGTTGTCGCTCAGCACCTGCGCAGCGACTTCGTCAGTCATCGAGGCGAGCAGCGCATCGCGCTTACTGGCTTCCAGCACACCACGGGAGATCAGGCCGTCAAGCAGGATCTTGATGTTGACCTCGTGGTCGGAGGTGTCGACGCCGGCCGAATTATCGATGGCATCGGTATTGATGCGAATGCCCGCACGGGCTGCTTCGACTCGACCTAACTGCGTAAATCCGAGGTTTCCGCCCTCGCCCACTACCTGGCAGCGCAGCTTCCCGCCGTCGACCCGGATGGAGTCATTCGCCTTGTCACCTACTGCTGCGTTGGTCTCGGTGGCGGCCTTCACATACGTGCCGATACCGCCATTCCAGAGCAGATCAACCGGTGCCAGCAGGATCGCGTGAATGAGCTCGGCAGGGGTGAGGTGCTCAATGCCCGGATCAATGCCGAGTGCAGCATGCATTTCCGGCGTGATGGCCACCGCCTTTGCCGCGCGTGAGAAGACACCGCCGCCTGCGGAGATCAACGAGGAGTCGTAGTCAGCCCAGCTCGAACGCGGAAGGGCGAAGAGTCGAGTGCGCTCGGCGAACGACTTCGTCGCATCGGGGGTCGGGTCAATGAAGATGTCGCGATGGTCGAAGGCAGCGACGAGGCGAATGTGCTCGCTGAGCAGCATGCCGTTGCCGAACACATCTCCGCTCATGTCGCCGATGCCCACGACCGTGAAACCCTGAGTCTGGGTGTCGAGATCGAGTTCACGGAAGTGACGCTTGACCGACTCCCAGGCACCGCGGGCGGTGATTCCCATGGCCTTGTGGTCGTAGCCGACGGAGCCGCCGGAGGCGAAGGCGTCGCCCAGCCAGAAGTCGTATTCCTTGGAGATCGAGTTCGCGAGATCGGAGAAGGTTGCGGTGCCCTTGTCGGCGGCTACAACCAGATACGGATCATCGCCATCGCGACGCACGACTCCTGCCGGCGGAACGAGCTCACCCTTCACGAGGTTGTCGGTGATATCCAGCAGCGCGGAGACGAACTCGCGATAGGCCGCCTTGCCCTCTGCCATCCACGCATCCCGATCGAGCGACGGGTCGGGCAACTGCTTGGGCAGGAACCCGCCCTTGGCGCCGACCGGAACGATCACGGCGTTCTTGACTTCCTGGGCCTTGACGAGGCCGAGGATCTCCGTGCGGAAATCCTCACGACGATCACTCCATCGCAGACCACCGCGCGCCACCATGCCGAAGCGAAGGTGCACGCCTTCCACTCGCGGCGAATACACCCAGATCTCGAACTTCGGTCGAGGAAGCGGTAGCTCGGCGATGAGTGAGGGGTCGAGCTTGAAGGCCATTGCCCGTCGTTCGCGCGTCGGCAGGAAGTAACTCGTGCGCAAGGTCGCGCGAATGAGTCCCAGCATCGTGCGCAGGATGCGGTCGTGATCCAGGCTGACCACGGCATCGAGTCGGCTTTCGATTTCGAACACCAACGCATCGGCATTCACCGAGCGCTCGACCACTCCTTCGGCGAACTGGGTCTCGAACAGTTTCACCAGCAGCACCGTGATGCCTGAGTTAGCCGCGACCACCTGTTCGATGTAGTCCTGGCCGAAGGTGGTACCGATCTGCCGCATGTAGCGCGAGTAAGCACGGATCAGCGCTGACTGCTTCCAGGTCAGACCCGCACGCACGATGAGGGCGTTGAAAGCATCGACCTCGCATTCCCCTGCCCAGGCAGCGCGGAAGCCGTCCTCGAAGCGCTCACTCAGGCTGCCCTCCTCGACGATGTCGCCACCGGGAAGAGCCAGGCCGAAGTCGAGGACCCAGGCCTCTTGGCCGTCGGCCCGACGAATCTCGTACGGGTACTCATCAAGCACCTCGACACCCATGCGCTGCAGAATCGGCAAGAGACGAGAGAGTGACATCGCCGGGCCGATACGCAGGACCTTGAACCGTGGCTGATCACCGCCGTAGTAATCGACGTGCATCTCCCCCGGAGCGAGCGCTTCGAGAAGACGAACATCCTCAACAGCAGTAGCGGAGGTGAAGTCCTCCTTGTAACTCTCGGTGAATGCAGAGCCATACATGCGCGCGTAGCGCCCGGCCTCGTCCTCACCGACAATCGCAATGAGGTCGTCGACAAAGGTGTCTTCCCAGCTTCGGGCAGCCTCAGCGAGCTCTGCTTCGAGTGCTGTGTGATCTATTTCGGGAACCCCGACCGCAGCATCGACGTGAATCACGAAGTGCAGCCGCGCAAGCACTGACTCAGTGATGAGTGCCGAGAAGTCCGCGGAGATACCCCCGAATACGCGCATCAGGATTCGCTCGATGCGCGAGCGGGTTGCGCTGTTGTAGCGATCGCGAGGCAGGTAGACCAAGGCGGAGACGAATCGGCCGTAGTCGTCTGATCTCAGGTAGACCTTGGTCTGCCTGCGCTCCTGCAGATGCAGCACCGAACCTGCGATCTCGAGGAGCTGCCACGTATGAGCCTGGAAGAGCTCGTCGCGCGGATACGTCTCGAGGAATGCTTGAAGATCCTTGGCCGTGTGCGAACCGGAGACGAGCTCAAGGGAATCCATGATCTCGGCAACGCGTACGCGCAGCACAGGCACGTCAGACACGCTCGCGCTATACGCGGAAGCAGTGAAGAGCCCGAGGAAACGGCGCTCACCGATCACCTTGCCGTTCGCATCGAAAGTCTTCACGCCGATGTAGTCGAGATACGCGGGGCGGTGCACTGTTGATCGCGAGTTTGCCTTAGTGAGTACCAGGAGGTGAGGTTCACGAGCCTTTGCACGCACGGCCGGCGGCAGTGCCGCGAAACTGGCTGACGCCGAAGACTCATCAGACTCCGGGTCAATGCGCAAGATGCCCAAACCAGAGCCTGCAACAGGCTCCAAGACGTCTTCTCCGGCCCATGACTCCAGCGAGTACTCGCGGTAGCCGAGGAAGGTGAAATGACCTTCGGTCAGCCACCTCATCAGATCAGCGCCCTCAGCCACCTCAACTGGATTGATGCCAACGGGCGGCGAAACCGACAGATCAGCGGCAATAGACAGCGCCTGACCGCTCATTGCCGCCCAGTCCTCGACCGAGACTCGCACATCAGTCAGAACTCGGAGCAGCTCGATTTCTGTCACGGAGTCGACCGGCATGGTCAGGTCAGGCTGCAGTTCGATCCGCATCCATGACTCGGCAAGGGTGCCGGCTGGGGCAGGCTCGTCCACATCGAGGTCGAGCACTTCGTTCAGCTGACCATTCGAATCACGCGTGACCGCGAATTGCGGGTGCACTACGAGATTGATTGATCTGCCTTCGCGCACGAGCTCATTTGTCACGGAGTCGACGAGGAAGGGCATGTCGTCGGTGACCACGCAGACCACGGCACCTGAGTCCTTGGTCGGGGGAAGAATCCTGACAATCACCTCGCCCGATGTGCGCACCCGCGCGAAATCCAGGAATTCGCGCACCTGATCGATCAGTTGCGCAGGAGTGATCTCACGGAGATCGTCCTCGGCTACGAAGCGAAAGAACCGCCGAACGATGTCGCGAAGTGCGGGATCGGGGATCCCGGACACGACATCACGCAGGTACGGAGAAAGGACCTCGACCACGTCTGCCTCATCACGTCGCGCAAGCCGTTGAACAACGCGCGAGCCGTTGACCAACGAGCAAGCCCATAAACAACGCGCACGCCGTTGTGCGCGTCGCTCTCTACGCTAGCCGCAATAGGAGAGGATGTGAGCATGGGCACAGACTTCACCGTCATGCAAACGTATACGGCCTCGCCGATGCGCGTTCACGCGATGCTGACCGACGAAAAGTTCGTAACATTCCGCGCCGAGAACACCGGGGCCATCAGCTCGACCTCCTCGGTCACCGCGGGCACTGACGGCGCCTGCACGGTGCTCAGCGCACGCGTGCTGCCTGCGAATGTGCCGTCGTTCGCCGCCAAGATGATCGGCGAGACCCTCACTGTTACCGAGACTCAGTCCTGGCCAGCCCTGAGTGGTGCCGGCACAGCCGTCGTGCCCGTGAAGGTGGAGTTCTCGGCACCCATCTCCTTTGCCGGCACGATGAGCCTGGCCCCCTCGGGCGACGGAACTCAGATCACCGTCAGCGGCACCTTCAAGGCGAGCATCCCGTTCGTGGGCGGCAAGGTCGAGCAGCTGGCCAAGGAGACCACCGAGAAATACCTCGGCAAGGAGAACAAGCTCGGCGAGCAGTGGCTCGCCTCGCACTAACCGAGTAGTTCGCTCCACACTGCTGCACTCGTGCGCAGTGAGGTCTCCAGCACATTGTCGAGACGCGTGGCATCCATCAAGTTGCCGCCCATTGCCTCAAGATCCTCCGGGCCAGGGCCGACGAGGTACACGCGCGCACCGGTCTTCTCGACTGCTGCAGCTTCGGCGATTGCAGCCTTCGTGACCTGATCGCGCCACTTGCGCTCCAGCTTCGCAGCGACTGTGGTCGGATGATCGTGCTCGAACGAGACCATGGGTGCTACGACGTAGACCTCGTCGAGTGCTGCGTACGTCACGACATCAATCGACGTTGCCGAAACAGTGCCGCCGTCGACATAGGTATGCGCACCAATGCGCACCGGAGCGAACCAGCCAGGAATCGCGCACGAGGCCATCACGGCGTCCGAGAGACGAGCCATGGGCGCACCCGAGCGGCCGAAGACCACGCGCTTACCCGTCTCGTAGTCCATCGCAACAACCCATGTGCCCGGATGAGTGGTCCATTGCCCGCCATCGGTCACCGCGTCAACGAGCTCACCGACCTTTGCGAGTGATCGACCTCCAGTGGGGAGGAATGCCGACAGCACTGCCGTTGCGGGCAGCTGGCCAGGATGCAGCACACTCTGACCGATCAGCTTCAGCGAACCCGGAGCAAGTGCACGGGGCTTTGCAGGACGCGGACCACCCGTTGCAGTACCGGGATCCCACTCGAAGCCCGCAAGAGGCCCTTCACTGATCGGCTCACCCCGATAGTGCTGCTTGAGCTGAGTGGGCGTGACGCCGCATCCGAGCATCGATGCAATGACTGAGCCGGCCGACGTTCCGACAATGACATCGGCATCATTCGCACGAAATCCGAGTCGTTCCTCAAGTGTGCACAGCGCCCCGACTGCCCACGTGCCCCCCAGAACTCCACCGCCGCCTAGGACGATGCCGCGCCTAGTCATGCGCGGGCAGGTAATCGCGTAGCTCGGCGAGGGAGTCCGAGAGACAGTTCATGACTTCATCAAGATCGGGCATCGCTTCGCGATCTGCGGTCAACGCAAGGAAGATTCCGCCATCGTACGAAGTGAAACCCACACCGAGAGCCTGATTCTGGGTGAGGGGAACGAACGGATACGAAGCGACCATTCGTGCGTCGCCGAGATAGAGCGGGTGCTGCGGGCCAGGAGCGTTGGTGATCACGAGGTTGTAGACGCGCTTCGTGAGATTTGCTCCCAGCCGGGCACCGAGGGCATGCAGGGTTGGCGGCCCGAAGCCTGCTGCACTGATGATCGCATCGGCGCCGAGCAGCTGACCGACATCCTTGAGTTGCGCCAGTTCGAATGCGATGCGGCGAAGACGCACCACAGGGTCTGGCTCACCCACCGGAAGATCGACAAGGAACGCTGACACGTTGTTCTGGGTATTCGGATCATCGTTGCGCGTACTGATGGGCACCATGGCGCGCACCTGGGCGCTTCCGGTCACAGGTGCACCACGTGTCATCAGCCACGAACGCAACGCACCGGCGATCACGGCCAGGGCAACATCGTTGACGGTCACGCCAAACGCACGGCGAATGTCCTTCAGCGAATCAAGTCGGTAATCCGCGGTGGCGAAGCGTCGCTGCGCGCCAATCTCGACATTAAGAGGAGTGGGATGCACGGTGCGAGCCATGCGAACGGCTGTGGTGGCGATATCCCAGGCGCGTGAACCGAGCGCCCCGGCGACATTCGAGATGTCAGTGATATTCGTGCGCACGACATCCCAGGCGAGGGCCGGTGTCGTGAGGTTCTCGGTAAGTGCCTTGGTCACTAGGGAGACCGACGAGGGCTCGCTCCGCGGATGCCACTCTTCCTCCTCATCGGCGAACGCACCGGGCTCGCGGTCGAGAATCACCTGCTCGATATCCACGGCGCCGAGGCCATCGATCATTGCCTGGTGAGTCTTCGTCACGATGGCGACCCGATCGTTCTCCAGATCTTCGATCAGGTACATCTCCCAGAGCGGACGATCATGATCGAGGGGTCGACTGAACAAGCGCGCGGCCAACTCATCGAGTTGCTCACGACCGCCCGGGCGAGCGACCGAGGTGCGACGTACATGGTGCTCGAGATCAAAGTCCTCGTCGTCGACCCAGATCGGCCGGGAGATGCGCAATGGCACCTCGCGCACACGCTGTCGGTACCGAGGCACCATCGCAATGCGAGCTGATACCCGAGCCAGGAGCTCGTCATACGTGAAGCCCGGGGCATCAAAGACCAGGACTCCCCCGACATGCATCGGCGTCTCGGGTCGATCCAGATACAGGAAGGAGGCATCGAGTGCGCTCATCCTCTGACCCACTTACCCACCGTATGCGGCGGCGAGCCTGATCTCCAACCTTCGGCAACTCTGGTACTCATGAGTCATGGCTTCCCCGCTGGCTTTTCTTCGTACCCTCACGCCCTCACGCTTGGCACTTGGCGCCGTTGCCGGCGCCGCCGCCCTTGGACTGACGGTCGTAGCCTCCGCCTCGGCCTTTTCGGCGCCCTCGAGCCCGCTCACAGTGGCTCCGTCGCCCACCGCATCGATCAGCTCCACGATCCCCAGTGCCACAACTCCGGCGCCTGCGGTGGTCAAGAAGCCGAAGCCTGCCTCGCGCACCAAGAAGGCGAAGAACATCCCCGAACGCCCCCGCGACACCTTCCACGGCAAGCGCCTGGTCTACGACAAGGCCCTGATGACTGTGTGGATGATGAACGAGAAGGACGAAGTCGTCGGCCGCTACCCGGTCGTGGGCCGCTGGGATCGTCCGGCCAAGGGCACCTACCACATCTTCAGCAAGTCGAAGCTGGCCGTGAATCCGAATTCGAAGGTCACCTTCCACAACATGATGCGCTTCACGTATGGGCCTGACACCAAGTCACCCATCGGCTTTCACAGCATTCCGCGCTACTACGACGGAACGCCGATGCACTCGACGAAGCAACTGGGCCTCGCCATCGCGCGCGGTGGTTGCGTGCGCCTCTCGGAGGCGGCGTCCAAGGAGCTGTACAAGTTCATGAAGGTCGGCGACCTCGTGGTCGTTCTTCCCTCACCCTGATCACGCCACCAACTCGAGAAGGCTCGCGGGCGTGCCAACCCTCTGCCTCCCAAATCGACGGGAGCGCAGGAGCGGCCCTCGTCGCAAGGATCTTGAGAGCGAATCCGGGTCAAGTGAGAGATCAGCAATCGGAATAGATACGCCGAGACGACCCGCCGCCTCACGGATCAACTCCTTCGCCTGATCACGCTGGGTACCACCGGTGATGACGGCCGCGACGGGCACGCCATGGCCCGCAAGCTCAGGCAGATCAGCAAGGAAACGGGCGACGCCCAGTGGCTCGGCCTGGCACACGGCCACCACGATGTCGGCACGTGCGAACGAAACTTCGCTAAACGACGCAGCGGATGACATTCCGGAAGTGCCCTGGTCGAGAGCGGAGCCGAGATCGATAACTCCGTAGTCAAAATCACTGCGCACTCTCTCGAGCACTCGCGATAGCGCTCCAGGCCGTAGCTCGACTCGGCGCCGCGCGTGCGCAATACCCGTGAGAGCGAAGTACTTCTCCCTTATCTGGCTCATGGATGACAGCAGGGCTCGACTCGAGAGACTGCCAGCATCGGCGTGACGGCAGGCCACGATGAGACCGCTGAGATCGTCGACCAGACCGAGATGAAGTGCCACGGAGGGCGCTGCGGTATCGGCGTCGATGATCGCAGTGAGCGAGTGCTCGGCAAGATGCCGAGCGATCACCAGGGCAGTCGTAGTGCGCCCCGGAGCACCTGCCGGCCCCCACACTGCGATGAGTCGGCCCTTGTCACGCACAGCCGCAGGTTCGGGCGGAACGTCGGCCAGATTCCAGACACCGCGAGGCGCGCTGCCCTCTTCACAGGCCTTCGCAATGCTCGAGAGGAGTCGCGAAGGGTCATCATCGTGCTCCACGAGCACGTCGACCCCAAGGGCCTGCAATGCGACTCGGTCAGCGGAAGCGATCACTACGCCAACAACCCGAGTACTGGAAGCACGCAGACGGTCGATGACTTCGGCGCTCAGACGCGGGAGCCCGGCCGTGATGACGGCTACGAGACCGGGCGCTCCCAGACAAGCGCCCAGGAGGTCCGCCGCGTCCACGCAGCGACGCAGAACGTTAATTCCGCAGGAGTTCGCAGCGGTGATCAGCTGGGATTCGCAGCTCAGATCAGGGACGGCAAGTGCGATGGCGACGCTCATGCTTGCGCCTCGATCGGCACCGACACGAGATCGATGGATCCCCCACGTACGGCAGTGATCAACGCATCTGCGCGATCTTCCGGGATTTGCACTGCAACGCCGATCTCGCCACCGACGCCCATCGAATCAGTCGCAATAGCTGCGACGGAGACGGACTTCTCGACGAGCTGAGAGATTCCGGGCATCGAGGATTCCGAAGGTGTTGCCCAGATGTCGACACGATCGCCGGGGATCAGACCCACCGGGGAATGCAGCGGCTCCACGGGGAGTGTGACGACTCGCATCACTGCACGATCGGCCGAACCCAGCGCAGCCGACGGCAGAAGCTCACCCGCCGCAACGGGGTGCACGAGGACCCCTTCGGGATCACGATTCGCACGCACATACCCGGCACTGGAGTCACCCAGGGTCACCGCGACCGGCTCGAGATCGGTGGGCAGTGCACCAACGGAGAGATCATGGGTCGCCCGCCATACAGTGATGCGCTCATCGGAATGCGACAGCACACGTGAGCCCACCAGCATCGACACGATGATCAGCGCCACACCCAGCCAAAGTCGCCCATCACGCCAGCGCACCCGTGTCACAGTTCGCGCATGTACCTGACCCATGAATGTCCTTTCATCGACGTGGCGCAAGGATCAGCCAGGGAGGGCTACGTGGGAAATGGTTATCCACAATCGCCATCTTTTGCCTGGTGTGACAGCGGGTGGGCATTCAACAATGGCGCGTGCGCTTTCTGACCCTCGCCGACGTCGCCGAGACATTGAATATCTCGGCCGCGCAGACATACGCCCTGGTACGCAATGGAGAACTGCCAGCGATCAAGATCGGTGGCCGTGGCCAATGGCGTATCGAGGCGCGTGAGCTCGAAGGATTCATCGAGCGCATGTATTCACAAACGCGTGACTTCGTCTCAGCTCATCCGTTCGGGCGCGACGAAGTGTTCACCGACAATCACTGCTGAGCGGATCGCCGTAAACACGAGCACCGCTGAGCGTCCGTCATCGGCCCGAATATCCACGTGATCTCCGCCCACGGAATCGACTGTTCCACGCACCTGCCTGTCGTCGACGAGGGTGAATCGCACTGACCTCCGCTCGCCCCACTCACGAAGTACCGCAGCCCAGGTGATCGGCACGTGCCGACTATTCGCGCCCTCAGCACGCAATGCGCGAGGTAACCGGCCGAAGCTGATCACCGATGCTCGAGCGATTGCCACGCACGCCTCCTCGGACTCGAGGAGTAGAAGTTCGTCACCCACGTCGACGAGAGTGCCGTGCAGGGACTCCCCGGGCAGATCTACTCGCACGGATGATCCGCGTGCAGCCTCCAGGCGATCGTCGAGTCGAGTTCGTTGCTTCTCCGTTTCGGCTATGGCGAGCGCGTCGAGATACACCTCGTCGTCGGAGTTGGACTGGAGCACGCTGGATTCCTGGGCGATGACCCACTCCATCACCTGAACCGGATCTCTCGCCACCGCACGCCTCCCGACGAAGACTCAGGCACACCAATGAATTTCATCGATGTGATCAGTGCACTCACCAAGTCTCGAGCCGATATTGCTGTGGGTAAAACAGTTGTCCACAGCTTGAGTGTTCGCCATTGCACGTCAGCGCAAGCATCGACTACACAAGGCAAACACAGGCAAACACCACTAACTCGATCCGCGACCCCCGACGCGGTCGTCCTCCGAAGGAGAACGTCCGTGAGCACGATGACCGCCGCAGTACCTGTCCCTGCACGAAGCCGACATCTCTCGGTTGTCCGAAATGAGCAACTTGCGCTTCCGCTGACCTGGGAGGTCAGTCCGGGAGTTCCGGCAGTTCCCGGTATTCCACGCCACCTTCGCGTCGTCGGAGATCCGGGCACCTACGACACCGGCGGCCTGGAGAAGCTCGAAGTCGCCTGGGTTGCACGCATGGCCCGAGCGATTGGTGAGGTGGCCGCGGGCGTACGCCCCGCCGCTCAGCTCAGCCGTTGGGTCGAACGTCATCAACTCGACCGGCTCGCCGATCGAGGCGCCGCCATGCGACGGCATCCGAGCGCCAAGAGCGAGCATCAATGGCGCACGGTGCGCTCAGTGCGCCTGTGCCCGGTCGCCGATGGCATCGTCGAAACCTCGGCGGTACTGGTGGGTGACAGCCGGTCACGGGCCATCGCGATCCGCTTCGAAGCCACAGCCGGGCGCTGGCTCGTCACCGCGGCATCACTTGTCTAGCGCACTTACGCCGCTTCCATATCCGTCCACCCCCCAATGCACGACGAAGGTATATACAGATTGATTAAGATATATACTACGGCCATGAAGCATCTCATCGATCTTGACGAGGAATCCCTGGCTCGCGCCCGCGCAGTACTCGGAACCTCGACCATCAAGGCAACGGTGAATGAGGCACTTCGTCGAGCGGCCCTCGATTCGACACGAGAGGAGCGAATTCGCTCGAGCCTCGATGCACTGGGGGCAATGCCCACCCTCGATCGCGCGGATGCCTGGCGATGAGCGTTCTACTCGACACGAGCGTTCTCACTCGACTTCGCGATCCGCGAGTGAGAGCGCGAGTGGAGAGTCTTGCCTTGGCGCGTGAGGCGCACGTATGCGCCATCACGTCACTAGAAGTCGGCTCAAGTGCACGCAACGCTCAGGAATTCGACGCGCTCCTCGGCCAGCTTCGCGAACTTGAGCAAGCAGATGTCACGTCAAGCGACTTCGACAGTGCATTGCTCACTCAACGCGCACTTGCGGAGAGGGGGCACCGCGGCCGCAAGATTCCAGACCTCATCATCGCCGCAATCGCGCAACGACACGGGCTTACAGTCCTGCACTACGACCACGACTTCGACCTCATCGCCGAATGCACAGGCCAACCCACGCAATGGGTGGTCGCTCGAGGAGAGATCGACTAGCTGCGCTTGCGGTTCTCGCGCTCGAGACGACGACGCTCCGCACGACTGGCGTTCGGGTCGATCTCGACGAAACCGCCGTCAACCGACTCCATCTCGCCATGCTCAATGCCGCCATCCTCGCTGGGCGCGGTGTACTCGAGATGCTGCGGGCGCGACGGCGCGAGGCCCTTCGCAGATATCTCCGGCACTGCCTGCGGTGCGGCATCAAGCTGCACCTCCTCGGCTTCAGGCTGATTGACCTGAACCTCGACGTTGAACAGGTAGCCGACAGTCTCTTCCTTGATCGAATCCATCATCGCAGTGAAGAGGTCGTAGCCCTCGCGCTGGTACTCGATGAGCGGATCGCGCTGGGCCATGGCACGAAGGCCAATGCCGTCGCGCAGGTAGTCCATCTCGTAGAGGTGCTCACGCCACTTGCGGTCGAGCACGGAGAGAATGACGCGGCGCTCGAGCTCGCGAGTGACCTCGTCACCGAGGGACTCCTCACGCATGTCGTAGGCGTACTGGGCGTCTTCCTTGAGCTCTGCCACCAGGTAGTCGGCGCTGAGGCCCGAACGGTCTCCGCCTGCGGCCTCTTCCAGCTCGGCAATGGTGACGGTGACCGGGTACAGCTGCTTGAGCGCTGCCCAGAGACCATCGAGATCCCAGTCCTCGGGGTAACCCTCGGCCGTGGCTGCCTTCACGTAGCTGGTAACGGTGTCGCTGATGAAGTCGCGCACCTGCTCCTCGATGTCTTCACCCTCGAGCACACG
>CALFIA010000025.1 GCA_937876275.1 uncultured Actinomycetes bacterium
CGATCTTTATTGGCTTAGTCATCACGGTCATCGGGTTGGTGCTCTTTGCGACCATCGCGGTGCTTCGGCTTGCCGGTCGACTTGAGCAGACTCCCCCGGGTGATATCGCTCTGGCTCTCATCCTGATTGCCGTGGCCACCAGCCGCGTGTTCTCGCCCCAGTACGACATCTGGATCGTGGGTCTCGGCGCCGCCTGCATCGCTGACCCACGCACCAGGCTCCGCAAGGTCGTCATCGCCGTGATCGTGATGTCGGCGGTGACATCCATCATCTTCCCGTGGGCCTACGGCTCACTCATGGAAACCGCGCCATACGCGGTCGCACTGCAGGTGATTCGCATCGTGCTCCTGGTCGGCTGCACGGTCGTGGCAGTGAAGTCTGTCGCGTTCAGTCGACGCTCGGTCGCAGTGAACTAGAGGACGCGACCGGCACCGGTGAAGTAACGGCGGTACCAGGCATCGTTGATCGAGGTGATGATCACGCCCGAGCGCGGGTTGGCCGCATGCACCATGCGCCCGCCTCCGATGTACATCGAGACGTGATGCACGCTGCCGCCGAAGAAGAAGAGAAGATCGCCGGGCTGCAACTGGCTCATCGGAATGTGCTTCGTGCGGGCGTACTGCGAGTAGCTCAAGTGCGGCAGTGACACGCCAGCCTGGCGCCATGCGGCCAGAGTCAAGCCCGAGCAGTCGAAGGAACTAGGGCCGGCCTGGGCCGCGACATAGCGATCGCCCACCTGCTGAAGTGCGTAGCGCACGGCAAGACCTGCCCGGGAATTGACCTTGAGCTTGCCCAACGGCCGCGTGTACTGATGCAGGGCCTTCTTTGCCTGTGCAGCAGCTGCGCGGCGCTCTGCAGCCTGGATTGCCTCGAGTCGGCGCCGCTGCGCGGATTCAAGACCGTTCAGCACCTTCTCCGCTTGGGCAAGCGCGGCGTCGGCATCACGCTTGTCGCCGGCCATCTGGTTGCGCACCTTCTGCGCAGCCGCCTGCTTCTGGGCAACAGCGGCTTCGGTCTGCGCGAGTCGAAGCCGCGCGGTCTGGGTGCGACGCAAGGAGGCGCCCTGCGACTGCGCTACCTGGTCGAGCGCGGAGGCCTGGGCGAGAAACTGGGTGGGGTTGTCGGCAAGGAGCACCTGCAGCGAGGTGTCGACGCCGCCACTGGCGTACGTCGCACGCGCAAGGGAGTTGACCTGGCCGACGACGGCGTCGAGTGCCTTCTTCTGCCGGGCACGCCGGTCATTGAGGACCCGAAGGTTGTTGGTGAGATCATTGAGCGTGGCCTGCGCCTCGTTGTATCGCTCAGTGGCGGTTTCGGCCTTGGCCTGTAGGTCTTGGACCTGGGTACGTACCTGATCGAGGCTCGGCGCCGCCTGGGCAGTGCCCGGCAGCAGGGTCACCAGCAGTGCGGACGCGGCCAGGGCCACGGCACCTGCGCGCAGCGCGCGCAGTTTCGAGGAGGCAGGGCTCACGCCTGTCGTCCCTTTCGTCGCCGGATAGTGCTGGTTCAGTTCCACGGTAACACGGGATTTCAGGGGCTACCCCCGGGTCTCCCCAGGGGGAAAATCACAGAAGCGCCCCTAGGCGGGTCGGCGCCTACGAGGGGCTCGTGAGGGCTGTTCAGGGGCCGGGGGTACCAGGCGCAGGGGTGGAATCAGGCCGGAGTCGGCCAACACGCCCAAGGCGCCTGCGTGCTCGTCAGGGACGAAAGCCGCCGGGCTGATCGGGCCGAGAAGGACGGACACCACGCAATCGGAGCACGCGGAGGCCGGAGCCTGACAGGTACCGCAGTCAATGTTCATAGCCCCAGGCTAGGAACGGGGTCTGACACTCGTCAGGGACCGCCGTCGGCGAACTCATTCCTCGACGTCGGTCAGGGACCGCCGTCTCCCGCAGCTTCCTGGGTCGGCCCACCGAACTCCGGCCGGGCGACGATCTCGATGCGGTCCGCAGAGCCGCACCAGCGGCAGGTGACCGACTCGATGGTCTCGCTGAGAATTTCGGTCTCGTCGACCGTGGGCTCACCAGCCATGTCGAGGTGCCAGAACTCGCGCACGCGCGAGGACCGCACGATGTCGAATCGGGTGAGGTTGCCGCAGTGCGCACAGCGCAGGCGACTCTTGTCATCAGGCAGGGTCACGGACACATGCGAAGCCTATCGGTCGTGCCTTCAGCCGATGTCTGGCCCGTGACGTAGCGTGCACCGCGTGATCGACGACACCTCCGTGCAGCTCTCGCTGGCAGATGCGGGCACCTCGCTGGCCGAGGCCGTGTTCGTCGTCGTCGACCTCGAGACCACTGGTGGCGCACCCGCCGAGGCAGGCATTACCGAGATCGGCGCCGTTAAAGTTCAGGGCGGCGAGGTCATCGGCGAGTTCTCGACACTCGTGAATCCCGGCGTTCCGATTCCGCCGTTCATTGCGTCACTCACGGGCATCACGAATGCCACCGTCGCCTCCGCTCCACGATTGGCCACTGCATTGCCCGCATTTCTCGAGTTCGCGGGCGATGCGATCCTGGTCGCGCACAACGCTCCGTATGACGTCGGCTTCCTCAAGGGTGCGTGCGCCCTTCTCGATCAGCCCTGGCGCGGCAATCGCGTCCTCGACACTGCACGTCTTGCTCGAGTGATCTTGCATCGAGATGAAGTGCGCAACTGCAAGCTGGCCACCTTGTCTGCGTACTTTCGCACCACCGTCTCCCCCACCCACCGTGCCTTTGACGATGCGCGTGCCACCGCTGACGTCCTGCATCGACTCATCGAGCGCGCGGGCAATCTCGGCGTCTACTCGGTTGAAGATCTCCAGGCACTGTCCGGTCGCGTCACGACCAATCAGCGAACCAAGCGACATCTTGCCGACGGCCTGCCAGCAAAGCCCGGTGTCTACGTCTTCAACGACCCCGAAGGCAAGGCGCTCTACGTCGGCACCTCGCGCAATATCCGCACCCGCGTGCGCAGTTACTTCACTGCCTCGGAGCAACGACGTCGCATGAGCGAGATGATCGGTATCGCGGTCTCGGTCACGCCAATTGTCTGTGCCACGGCGCTCGAGGCTCGCATTCGCGAACTGCGCCTCATCAATGAGCAGCAGCCGCGCTACAACCGTGCATCGCGCAGGGCTGACGCGAAGCCGTGGGTCAAACTCACGGCCGAAGCCGCACCACGTCTGTCGATCGTGAGCAACGTTGCCGACGACACCGACGAAGGCGCGATGTATCTCGGGCCGTTCAACTCGCGCTCTTCGGCGCAGTCGGCCATCGAAGCAATGATGTGCGCATTCCCACTGCGCACGTGCACTCCGAAACTCGCACGCGCACCACGCGCCGAGAATGCCGGCTGCATTCGCTTCGAGCTCGGCAGCTGCGCCGCGCCGTGCATGAGAGATGGTGGCCACGCCGACTACGCACTAACCGTCGAACGCGTGCGTCGGGTCTTCGAGGGAGATGCACGTGAGGTCGTGAGTGCTGTCGAGCAGCGCATGCGCGAACTCTCTGCCGAGACTCGCTTCGAGGACGCCGCCACGTGGCGCGATTACCTCGCCACCTTCAGCCGCATCAGCATGCGCACCCACGCACTGCGCATGCTCGCCACCAACGCCGAGATCATCGCTGCCCGACCGACAGATGAACGCGGCTGGGAGATCCATTGCATTCGCTACGGCTCACTCGCCGGCGCGATCACGGTCGAGCCCGGCGTTGATCCACGCCCGTCGGTCGAGATCCTCTCCGACGCGGCATCGGTCTTTGCCGAACCGAGCACCCCAGTGCCGGTCGGCCTGATCGAGGAGGCAACTGAACTCCTGAGCTGGCTTGAATCCGAGGGCACTCGACTCGTGCGCGTCAGCGGCTCACTATCGATTCCGATGAATTGCGGTGGCGATGCGGCGGCTCACCTACTGAGCGTGCAAAAGCGCATGCAGCGCAGTTCATTGCATGACGCTGACTTCGCATGGATGTCGCGCTACTCGAGGCCCGCCGGGCCGATCGCGACAGCGTCGGTCAGCCGGATCAGTAATGCGAGTTAGGCAGCTGTCAACTTCTGAGTGAGCGCGATCCAGC
>CALFIA010000026.1 GCA_937876275.1 uncultured Actinomycetes bacterium
CAATGACCGAGTCATGCACCTTGCGCCACTGATCGGTCTTGCCGTCTGCTCCGACGGTCATCGATCGAGCGTTCTGGGCGAACTTGGCGCGATCAGCACCCTCGCGCGTAAGGCCACCAACGATGTCAGCGCCTGCCTGAACGACCTTTCCGCCGGTCTGAACAGTCTTACCGATTGCCTGCCCGCCAGTTGCGCTCAAGGCCATGTCGACAACGTTTTGACCGGCACGAGAAACCGCGATGTTGCGCGCGTGCTCATGGTCGCCCGACGCCATGGCGTCGCGAGCTTTGTCAAGATTTGCTTCCATGATCTCGCCACCGCGATGGACCGTGCTCGCACCTTGATTGATGGCTAGCGATCGTGCATCGGAGTCGCTGGTCACAGCACGGTCGGCGCGGTACTCAGTGCCGACACCACCGACCCGGCCATGCACGACGGTCTCGCCATCATGCTTCTTCGCAAAGGCACGCGATCGCTTGACTAGGCCCTTCATTCCGGTTCGTTCCTTGCCGATGTCGTCGAGCTTCTTTTGATCCTCGGTGCTCAGACCTGTTGACTTCTCCTTCTTCAACTCGAGGATGCGCTCAGCATTAGCCAGATGAGTGTCATGTTCATCGGGAGTCATGCCGTGCTGCTTGACGAAGCGGTAATGCTCGACGGTGTCCTTGTGCTTGTCGCGAGTCTCTAGATCGCTGGCGTGAGCCCCAGCATCAGGGTTCGATTTGGCCGCGTCGAGCGTGGCCCGCAAATGATCGTGCTGGGCCTGCTGCGCCTCGGTAAGACCGGTGACCTTCTCGCGCTGAAGCTTGCTCACTCGATCCATTGAGCTATGAAGTCGGCTCTGGGATTCCTTAGACAGGTATTGAGTCGACACGAATGAACTGCTGGCATCCTGAGACTGCGCGAGCAAACCGTTGTGATGATCGATCTCATCCTGAATTCGCTGGTGCTCGACTGTGTTTCCGCTCTTCTTCGCGGATTCTTGCTTCGCCTTGAGCCCAGCAATCTTCGTACTGATGTTCTTGGTCTGCTCATTTCGAAGGTCCGCTACTTCACGCTGTGCCGCCTCAAGGTGCGGCTTCTTCGAGAACTTCTGCTTGCTGAAGTAGCTAGTGGAACCGCCGCGATATCTATCTGCTTGCTTTTGCTGCATGCCAGTCGCATTGAGCGCGGTGAGAGATGACTCAAGGTCTTTCACGTGGTCAGCGTGCTTGTCAGCGATGCTCTTGTTCGCGCCTTCGAAAGCATCACGAGCGGGGTGGTACTCGTCCGCTTCGTGCTGCAGCAATCCGTACTTGTAGCCCTTCGGACTGATCTCGGCAAACTTCCAGCGCTTTCCAGCTGACTTGTCGAGCGCCGTGTTTTCCGAAGTAAGTGACTTTCTCTCTTCCTCATTTTCAGCGAGATGGTCCTGCCATTCGGGCTCAGGTGCGGCCTTGGTGAAAAACGTGCCAGTGCGCTTTTGAGCGGTGTCCTTGAGCCCCGTCTCCTGAGTCGTTAACTCTTCTTTACGTGCGTCCTTGTAGGCACGTGCCTGATCACCAAGGGTGGAGTCAATCTTGGTGCCATCCTCGAGAGCAATCGGTGTGGCTTCACCAACAGTATGGTCCACACTCATCGGCTTCATCGTTTCCTGGCCCGCGGCAAGAGCAGCTCTACGCGCCTTGTTGTGCGCCATGACAGTCCGCACGGATGCCGCGAAGGCCGCGCGCCCACGGCCCTTCTCGAATCCGCCTTCAGCGGTCTTGCTCTCCCGCATCGAAGCCAGAGCAGCGCTTCCTTCGTCGTGCGCTTGCGAGGCCTCAAGCCTGGTTCGTCGAGCGGTGTCCTGTCGGGTGGCGTCCTTCTTCGCGGAAATGGTGCCCTGCGCATGCATCGCGAGACCAAGTGCCTCAGCGGTTTGCAGGACCGGGCCGCCCGCTAATTCATCGACGGCCTTGAACGCACCACCATGTTCCTTGATGCCAGTGTGGAGAGCTTCTCCGACGTTACTCATGCCCTGCGCCAGGCGATCGCCGCTCGTTGATCCTGATTGACGTAACGCTGCTTGGTCCTTGCGGTGAATCATTTCCCGAGTTTCCTCGGCATAGATATCCGTACCGTCCTCGCGATTTTCATCCATCGCCTCTTGCATCGTCTTGGCACGCGAGAGCGTGCCGAGCGTTGAAGCGTTCTTCAGATGCTGGTCAGCGCGCTCAGCGCGCTCAGCGTCAGACATGTCGACCTTCGGCTGAGCTTTGTGCCACTCCTTGTAGGCCTGGATCTGCTCTTCACGAGTCTGAGGACGAGTGGTCGCGCTCGGTGCGTCTACCGGAGCGCGGTCACCGGCTGAGTTCGCCGACTGCTCAGTTCCCGACTGCTTCTTGAGCCGTTCATCAGCCTCAATAGGCGCCGGCGATTGCATCGACATAGGCGGAGGTCCTAGAGAACTTCGACATTCATCGCCGGCGAGGGTCCGCTCAGGACGATGGTTCCGGCCCACAGGCACTCGCAGACCGAGCCTTCGGTCAGTACCGGCATTCCGTCGATCAGCACGTTGTTCGGGGGCAACCAGGGGTCGACTACGAGCGGGATGCATGGGGCAGGCATGGGAACCCCAAATGCCGCAAGGGTTTCTGCGATGACCATCGGGTTCACCGGGCTGTGGCAGAGGATGAAACCGGTGATGTTCAGGAAGGGAATCATGTCGAAGATCGTGGCGACGGGAAGGTCGTTCGCGAACACGCCAAGTGGCTCGACGAGAAGGAAGTCGGGCGCGTCGCCCATGTCGCATTCCATCATCGTTCCGAGAACTGCAACGGGACCAGGCATGATCGAAGGATAGTTACTTCGGTTTCGCGCGCAACAAGTCTGGGTTGAGTTCACCGGTTAGGGGTTCCCCTAAGGCTCAGCATCGTGGCACGAAATCTTTGTCGACATCGCTGCGAAGATTTCGAATTACACGAATGGGATTAGGGGACTGCGGTTTCGCATCGTTCCCCCTCGTGCCATCCTTCACTCCTGCATCCTCGTTGAACGGACATTTGTTCACTTTTCGGAGATGTGGATGTAACCCACAAGCGCTTGACTGACGACATCGTCACCCACTTCGAAAGGGAACAGCATGCCCACGTATCTCTCCCCCGGCGTATACGTCGAGGAAGTTCCCGCGGCAACTCGTCCGATCGCCGGCGTTGGAACGGCGATTGCCGGTTTCGTCGGTTTCGCACCTGAGGGCCCGGTTAACGCCCCGACACTCGTCACCAGCTGGACTCAGTACGCCAGCACCTTCGGTGAGTTCACCGAAGAGTTCGCACTCGCGAAGGCCGTCTACGGCTTCTTCAACAACGGTGGCGGTCGCGCCTACATCGTGCGCCTTCCGTACGCAGGCAATGGCAATGAGCCGTCGCCCGCGCTGCCGGTTGCTCAGCTCACCACCGCAGGTGACAAGGGCGTTGCCGCTTACACGGTTCGCGCACTCGACGCCAACTCAGGCGCAATCTCAGTCGTCGTCACCCCGACCACCGTGGCCAACGCCCCGGCCGGCGCCGTCGATGTCGAGATCCAGGTTGATGGCAACCACGCTGAGACCTACTCGAACCTCACCACCGCACCGGGCAAGAACAACGTCGCAACCGCGATCAACACCGCCTCGAAGCTCGTCTTCGTCGATGCGCTTGACGCCGATGCAGCCGCTCTCGCCAACGGCATCAGCGATGGCACCGTTGCTCTCGCAACCGACGCCAGCCTGCCGGTTGTTTCGGTTGATACCGCAGCAGTCATCGGTGACTCGGCCACTCGCACCGGCTTCGGTGCATTCGAGATGTTCGAGGACATCACGATGATCGCGGCTCCTGATCTCATGATCGCTCACCGCCAGGGTCTCATCAGCGATGACGACGCCAAGGCAGTGCAGACCGCGATGATCAGCCACGCCGAGCTCATGGGCAACCGCATGGCGATCCTCGACACCCCCTCGGGCCTGAACGCTCAGGAAGCCGCTGACTGGCGCGAGAACAAGGCCGGTTACGACTCCAAGTTCGCTGTCACCTACTGGCCCTGGATCACGGTCTTCGATGCGGCTGTCGGCCACAACATCGACTTCCCGCCGTCCGGCCACATGGCAGGCATCTGGAGCCGCAATGACGACACTCGTGGCGTCTTCAAGGCACCGGCAAACGAGGTCATCCAGGGCGCAGTTGGCGTTGAGCTCAACGTCACCCGCGGCGAAATGGATCTCCTCAACCCGATGGGCGTCAACGCCATCAAGGCATTCCCGGGTCGCGGCATCCGCGTCTGGGGCGGTCGCACTCTCTCGAGCGATGCCGAGTGGCGCTACATCAACGTCCGCCGCTACTTCAACTACCTCGAGGAGTCGATCCTTCAGGGAACGCAGTGGTGCGTCTTCGAGCCCAACGATGAGCGCCTGTGGGGCCGCATTCGCCGCACCATCTCGGCATTCCTCGTCAACGAGTGGCGCAGCGGCGCACTGTTCGGCGCAAAGGCCGACCAGGCGTTCTTCGTCAAGTGCGATGGTGACAACAACACCGCCGAGAGCATCGACGCGGGCATGGTCATCGTCGAGATTGGTGTCGCACCGGTGAAGCCCGCCGAGTTCGTCATCTTCCGCCTTGCGCAGTTCTCCGGCGGAACCTCAATCAGCGAGTAATTCGATCCCCATACGCTTTTCGATAAGGAGTAAAGAAGCATGTCTCTCACTGGCGGCGACGCCCTAACCGCGTATTCGTTCGAATTCTCGATCGATGGCACCACGATCCCCAACGTGGTCGAGGTCAACAACATCACCAAGAACACGGCGATGATCGAGACCCGCTCCATGAACCCGACCGGCCAGTACGTGCTCCAGCAGATGCTGGGTCCAAACACCTCGGGCACCATGACCATCACCGTGCTGAACACGGGTGACCAGGACGTCACCACGTGGCTCATGCAGGGCATCAGCGGTGATTACGCAGGCGCTCGTAAGACGGGCACCCTGGTCTACAAGAACACCATGGGCGCTGCCGTGCTCACCACGACGTTCACCAACGTCATGGTCACCGGCATCACCTATGGCGATCTCAAGGCCGGCAGCGCCGAGTACATCAGCATGGTCATCAACATGACCTTCACTGACATGTCGGTCTCTGCGTAAGTATCTGAATCATGACTGCACCGGTGGATTTCCAGACAACGTTTGAGTTCGTGCTTCCGCGCGGCTATGTCGATCAGCAGGGCAACGTGCACCGCGAGGGCACGATGCGGCTGGCGACAGCGCGCGACGAGCTCCTTCCGTTGATGGATCCGAAGGTGCGAGAGAACGAAGCATTTCTGTCTCTCGTCCTGCTCGCACGAGTAGTGACGCGACTTGGCTCACTGCCCTCCGTTGACGATCAAGTCATCGGAGGGCTGTGGGCGACAGATCTCGCATTCCTGCAAGACATGTATCGAAGAATCAATACCGAGGGCCACACGCTCGCCGAGGTGACCTGCCCATCGTGCAGCTCCTCCTTCACGGTCGACGTGGCAGGTGGTGGCCCGGGGGAATAGCAACGGTCGGGACCGACCGCCTCTGGGAGGAAATCGGGTTCCTGGCCTACTACTTGCACTGGCCGCTTGACGAGATTCTTGGCCTCACCCACGACATTCGGCGGCGGCTGCTGACGCAAGTGTCAGCACTGAATCGAGAAGAGTCGGGAGGGAGCGGTCGTGGCTCCAGATAGCACGGAAGGTTGGCGGGGTCCGTCCCGCGGCGACTTCCTCATGCTTCCCCCGATGAAGCTCAATGCACATTCCCCCAAGCCCCTCCTTCATCCGGCAGCCGACTACGCCGTCACGCGGCGCCCGGTCAAGGTTTCCGAGCGCACCATGGCGCACGGTGTGGACTCCGACTTTCAAGGCATGCTGCGTATTTCTCACGCGTCGAGCGAGCCTTCACGTGCGCCGAAGAGCGCAACGTCAACTCCTGATCTCGCATCGCGCACCCGCACGAGCTCTGTGGATGCCGAGCCAGAAGTCGCCGCACCTGCCGGCGTATCCATGCAGAGCTTCAGCACGCCACCCGCGCCAGCACCGCGCAAGGCGCGCGTCACTTCGGCCACGAAGCCACCGTCACCGCTGGGCACGACACAGCGTTCGGTAAATCGCACGATTGGCCGGCCGCAGGATCGTCAACCCGTAAATCGCGGAGCGAATTCAGCCCGCACTTCCGAGACCGAAGCGGATTCATCAGAGCTTTCTGACACGACTGTGTCAGCGATCATGCACGAGGTTACGAATTCGTCTGCCACACCTATTGCTGATCAGCGCGTGCGACGTCGCGATGGTCAGTCGAGCGTGATCTCCAAGAGCTCAAAGTCGGAAGTTGCGAAGTCATCGTCCGAGGCGAGCCGCACGGAACGCAAGGCCCTTGACTCCGCGCCGACGAATGAGGCGTCGAACAAGGAAGCCCCGGTTGTGCGCGCACCACTGGCTCCTCTCACGCGAAACGGAGTGCCAGTTCCTCCTGAACTCGCACCGGCCCCCGTCGCGAAGGAAGACCCGGTCGCACCGGCGGCGATTCCGCTCGTCTCGCGCAAGCGCAGCCGAGACTCGTTGGCTGACCCGGTGGTCATCGCCGCTGCACGGAAGGCTGCCGAGGCAGCAGCGGCCGCGGAAGCAGAGGCGAAGGCTGCCGCCGAACGTGCACGCGAGATGACTCCGGTGCCGGCACGACCCCTTGGATCAACATCGCGTGGCTCGATTGAGGATGCTTCCGCTTCCGAGCGCACGACTATTTCGGGCTCGGTTGTCGAGGCCTCCAACTCTTCGCATC
>CALFIA010000027.1 GCA_937876275.1 uncultured Actinomycetes bacterium
TCCACGAGTCTGACCACGTGCCACTCACGACGACGCACCATCGGGAAGCACCATCGTGCCGATTCCCTCATCAGTGAAGACCTCCAGCAGCACCGAATGCGAAAGTCGGCCATCAATCACGTGCGCACGTGGAACACCACCTTGTACTGCCCTCAGGCATGCCTCCATCTTCGGCACCATGCCCGACTCGAGTGCCGGGAGCATGGACTCGAGATCACTCTGAGAGATCCGGCGGATGATGGAATCACGATTCGGCCAGTCTGAATACAGGCCTTCCACATCCGTAAGAAGAACGAATTTCTCGGCGCCTAACGCCATGGCGAGGGCAGCAGCTGCGGTGTCAGCATTGACGTTATGCACCACTCCATCGATATCCCGCGCCACTGTTGAGACCACGGGGATGAGACCGTCATCGAGCAACTGAGTCACGAACGCGGGATTTACTTCGACGACATCACCCACCTGTCCGACATCGACAGGTGACCCGTCAACCAGCGCTGTCCGCCTTTCCGCAACGAAGAGGTCAGCGTCCTCGCCCGACATCCCTACGGCGTACGGACCATGATCATTGATCAGCCCCACGAGTTCGCGCTGAACCTGGCCGACGAGCACCATGGCGACGACGTCCATAACTTCAGGTGTCGTTACGCGGTAGCCACCACGAAACTCCGACTCGATGCCGAGTCTCGCAAGCATTGCGTTGATCTGGGGACCGCCACCGTGCACAACCACGGGCCGCAGACCGGCAAGCCGAAGGAACACGATGTCCTGGGCAAAGCTCGACTTGAGCTCATCATCAACCATGGCATTACCGCCGTACTTGACGACGATGGTGGCGCCGTGGAATCTCTTCAGCCAGGGCAGTGCTTCAGCGAGAACGGTTGCCTTGGATCCTGCGTCGTGTGCGGAGTGCATTCTTGGCCTCTCAGGTCGCGTAAGCGGAGTTCTCGTGGACATAGTCGGCGGTGAGGTCGTTCGTCCAGATGGTTGCCGAATGCGAGCCACTGTGAAGATTTACGTCGATACGCACCTCGCGGCCAGCTAGGGACACGAGGTCGCGCGAGTCGCCGACTCCACCATTCCGGCACACCCAGACACCGTTCAGGGCTACGTCCACCTGCCAGGGGTCGAACTCAGCGGAGGTCGTGCCGGCGGCAGACAAGACTCGGCCCCAGTTCGGATCCTCGCCATGAATCGCGCACTTCAGGAGATTGCTGCGACTGACGGCTCGAGCGACTTCCAGTGCATCGTCGACACAAGCTGCTCCACTGACAACGATCTCGATGTCCTTGCTCGCTCCCTCGGCATCGCCGATGAGCTGGCGTGCGAGATCCATGCAGACGCGAGTTAGCACGTCAGTGAACTCGGAAGCCGAAGGCTTGACCCCGCTGGCAGCGTTGGCGAGGAGAAACACGGTGTCATTCGTGCTCATGCAGCCATCAGAATCAATGCGATCAAAGCTGAGCGAGACCGCGTCCGTGAGCGCCGCACGCGCGAGGTCTGCCGGGATATCCGCATCTGTGGTGATGACAACCAGCATTGTTGCGAGCGCCGGCGCCAACATGCCCGCACCCTTTGCCATTCCCCCCACGACAAAGCCCTGACCTTGCGCAACGGCCGTCTTCGGCACTGTGTCGGTCGTCATGATCGCCGTGGCCGCGGCCGGCCCACCTTCGTCAGACAAGGCCGCGACGGCGAGATCGACTCCGTGAAGAAGCTTCTCCATGGGGAGGCGCTCGCCGATGAGTCCGGTGGAGCAAATGCCGAGGTCGCCGGCCGCCACGTCGAGCCCAGTCTGCACAAGACGCTCCGCCACGTATTCGGCCGTGCGGTGGGTATCAGCGAAACCCTCAGGACCTGTGCAGGCATTGGCGCCACCTGAGTTCAGGAAGACTCCGCGCAGGCTTGCGTCCTTGATGACCTGCTCAGACCACTGGACAGGAGCGGCCTTGAACCGATTTGAGGTAAACACTGCCGCCGCCACATCGAGTGGTCCGTCATTGACGACGAGCGCAACGTCAGGCTTACCTGATGCCTTTATGCCGGCAGTGACTCCGGCGGCCCGGAAACCGCGGGCTGAGGTGACACTCACGGTGCGACTCCGTTCGACGTGAGACCCGCAGTCTCAGAGAATCCGCAGATGATGTTGGCGTTCTGAAGTGCCTGGCCCGCTGCCCCCTTACCGAGATTGTCGATAACACTCACGATCACGACTCTTCCTGAATGAGCATCGAGTGCCACCTGAAGCTGTGCAGCATTGGACCCCGAGACAGAACCTGTGTGCGGCCACGCTCCCGGAGCAAGCAGGTGGACAAAGGCTTCACCGTCATAGGCCGTATGAAGCGCATCGCGCAGAATCGATTCGCTCACGCCCTCTGCCGCCTGAGCCGTGCAGGTAGAAATGATGCCGCGCGGCATCGGTGCGAGCACCGGAGTGAACGAGAGGCGAACCTCTCCACCGTTAACCAGGGAGAGTTGCTGTTCGACCTCCGGAGTGTGTTGGTGAATTCCGCCCACTTTGTATGCAGACATCGAACCCATCACGGATGTGGCGAGCAGATTCTCCGAAGGCTTGCGTCCGGCTCCCGATGTTCCTGACGCGGCGACCACCACAAGAGTCAACGGGTCGATGAGGCCCGCTGCCAACAACGGTGCGAAGGCGAGCTCAATGCTGGTTGCATAGCAACCGGGGTTGGCGATTCGGGTGGACCCAGCGATGAGAGCACGCTGCCCGGGAAGCTCAGGAAGGCCGTACACCCACGAGCCCGCATGCGTGCCGCCGTAGTAGGTCGTCCAGGCCGACTCGCTGACTAGACGGAAGTCAGCACCCAGATCGACAATCCGAAGATGGCCAGGCAACTCCGCCACGAGTGCCGCGGACTCTCCGTGCGGCAGTGCGAGGAATACGAGATCGGCGTCGCTCAGCGCCTCCGGTGTCGTTTCGGACAGAACCCGTGACCGTAGCGACGAGAGCTGGGGATGCACCTCCCCCACGGACATCCCAGCTTTTCCGCCCGCGGCTAGCGGACCGATGGTGAATTCAGGATGGTCAGCGAGCAGCCTGAGCAGCTCGCCACCGGCGTAGCCCGAGGCGCCGGCCAGGGAGATTCGTGTCATTCCATCAGTATACGCATATGCGCATATGGATGCTTAACGCAGGACAGCTCCGCACACTCGGGCAGCCGACTCGAGTGCGGCCTGTCGGGCAGCGGCTGTCTCGGCCGCCTCCAGGGTGCGATCGGCGGCCCGGAACCTCAGCGCGAAGGCAAGGGAGCGATACCCATCGGGTACTTGAGGGCCGCGATAGACATCAAAGAGCCTGACCGACTCCAGCAGATCCCCTGCCCCGGCCCGCAAGGCTTCCTCAACGTCGGCTGCGGTTACGGAATCGCTGACGACGAGTGCCAGATCTTCCTTTGCCACGGGCTGGGTGCCAACCCGAGGCGCTGAGCGCACCGCGGGGGCCGCCGCCATGAGCGCTCCAAGATCAAGTTCCCAGGCACAGGTGCGTGAGGACAGGCCCGTGGCTTCCACGACGCGTGGATGCAATTCACCGGCAGAGCCAAGGACGCGATCATCGACGACGATCTCAGCGCAACGACCGGGATGGAAGACAGGATCCGATCCCTGCCTGACCACTGCGGCGACCCCAAGGATGTCGCACACGCTCAATGCTGCGGCGACGGCATCGGACCAATCAAAGTCGCGGGCAGATCCCCACCAGCCATCGAGCTCGCGCTCGCCGGCCAGGATTCCTGCAACCTGGAACGGCTGGCTCGGAAGCGTGTCATTGAGCTCTCGCCATTGCGCATCACTGGGGCGGTCCAGAACGCTCGGCCGCACGGCCCTACCACTCACGGCTCCGCGATATACGGATCCGAGCTCGAAAACGTTCACGTTGGTGTTGCCGCGACCGGCATTGCGACGCACGGCCGCGATCAGGCCGGGCAGCAAGGTGGCACGCAGGTACGGCTGCTGATCCGACATCGGATTCGCCAGCCGCACATCGGATCGGCGGGGGTCGTCGGCCGGAATGCGCAGAGCATCAAGCTCGGCATCGGAGACGAACGGATAGCAGAGCACCTCCACCGCACCGCGCGAGCCAAGCATCGTGCCCACTCGACGGCGCATGCGCTGTTGCGGCGTGAGACCGTGACCCACCGCAGCGATCGGCAGGCGCGAGGGAACGCTGTCGAAGCCGATGAGCCTGACGACCTCCTCGACGAGATCAGCGGGATCCGTGATGTCGGCCCGCCAGGAGGGCGGAGTAACGCACAGGAGCTCGCCATCAGTAACGACCTGGCAGCCGACGCTGGTCAGCTTGTCGACGACCACGGCATCCGCGATCGGCATGCCGGCCACAGTGGACGGCTCGTTCACCGGCATCTCGATCACGACATCAGACACGGGCGCCTCGACTGCAGTCATGCCGACGTACCGTCCGCCGCCGTACTCCAGGAGCAAGGAGGCAGCACGTGCTGACGCATACGGTGCCAATTGCCGATCGACTCCACGCTCGAACCGACGTGATGCCTCCGAGCTCAGCTTGTGACGCCGCGCCATGCGTGCGACGACCTCAGCCGAGAAATGCGCTGCCTCGAGTGCGATAGCTGTCGTCGAATCGTCGATTTCGGTATCGAGTCCACCCATGGTTCCGGCGAGACCGATCGGGCCTCGATCATCGGCAATTACGAGATCATCAGCGTCTAACGTACGAGTGACGTGGTCGAGAGTTTCGAGCGTGTCACCCGAGCGAGGACGCCGTGCAGTAACGGTGCCACGAAGCTTTCCAAGATCGAATGCATGCAGAGGCTGCCCGGTTTCCAGCATCACGTAATTGGTGACATCGACTGCGAGTGACACCGGGCGCATGCCGCACGCAGACAGACGCTTGCGCATCCATTCCGGCGAGACCGCCTTAGGATCAAACCCGACGATAGTTCGCAGGGTGAACATGTCACAGGCAGCTAAGTCTTCGCTGGCGCACTCCGCGGGAGTGCGCACCGACTCAGGCGCAGGGAGATCCACAAGCGCCGAACCTGGATCGACAAATTCGGAACCGTACGAGATAGCCAGTTCTCGTGCCAGTCCGCGGAGCGAAAGGGCGTAGCCGCGATCGGGAGTTACTGCGATATCAAGAATCTCGTCACCTATACCGAGAATTGGCCGAGCATCGTCGCCGGCCTCCGCTGAGTCTGTGGGGAGAATGATGATGCCGTCGTGGCCGTCACCAAGACCGAGCTCTCGCTCAGAGCAGAGCATGCCGTCGGACACACGCCCGTAGGTCTCACGCGCGGCAATGGTGAAGCCACCGGGGAGAACAGTGCCCGGAAGGGCTACGACGACGAGGTCGCCCACGATGAAGTTTCGGGCACCGCAGATGATTCCTCGAGTAACGCCGCCCACATTGACCTGACACCAGCGGATCGGCTTCTTGAACTCCGTGAGCTCTTCAATGCTTTCGACATGGCCCACCACGAGATCACCGTCGACACCCTCACCCATAGTCTCGACTGTCTCGACTTCCAGGCCGGCGCGAATTAGGCGTTCGGCAATATCGCGACCGCCCTCACCTTCGGGGATGGCAACGAGCTCACGCAGCCACGACACAGGGGCGCGCATCAGGACTCCACTCCGAAGGCCTGGCTGAAGCGCACATCGCCTTCGACCATGTCGCGCATGTCAGTGACTCCATTTCGGAACATGAGCGTTCGCTCGATCCCCATGCCGAAAGCGAAACCTCGGTATTTGGACGAATCGATTCCGACGGCCGCGAGGACTCGCGGATTCACCATGCCGCAACCGCCCCATTCAATCCAGCCTTCACTTCCGCAGGTACGGCACGACTTAGCGGGATCGCCGATCGAGGCACCACGGCACACGAAGCACTGAACATCGAGTTCGGCGCTGGGCTCAGTGAACGGGAAGTATGACGGGCGCAGGCGAGTGACGATGCCCTCTCCGAACATCTCTGCCGCGAAGTGGTCGAGAGTTCCCTTGAGATCAGCCATCGTGATGTTCTCGTCGACGGCGAGGCCCTCGACTTGGTGGAACACTGGAGTATGGGTCGCATCGAGTTCATCAGTGCGGAACACCCGACCAGGAGCAACGACATAGATTGGTAGCGGTCGTTCGAGCATCGCACGAATCTGAATAGGCGAGGTCTGGGTGCGCAAGACAACGCCGCTCTCGGCCGAACCGATATAGAAGGTGTCTTGCATCGTTCGTGCAGGATGATCAGGCGGAACGTTGAGCGCGTCAAAGTTCACCCATTCAGATTCAACCTCGGGCCCTTCAGCGATGTCGTAGCCCATGGCAATGAAGACGTCACAGATGCGCTCCATCAAGGTGGTGAGCGGGTGGCGCGCACCCACGGTCGAACGGTCGACGGGAAGAGTGACGTCAACAGCTTCGTCGACCAAGACTCTCTCGTCGCGCTCGGTCTCCAAGATCTCGGTACGCGAGTCAAGCGCCGCCTTGATCGCACTTCGAGCCTCGCCAATGCGTTTGCCGGCCTCGGCCTTGGCAGCCGGAGGAAGGGCGCCGATTTCCCGATTCGCGAGGGCCAGAGGCGAGCGATCACCCGCATGCGCCAGGCGAGCGTCCTTGAGCGCTTGAAGGTCAACGGCACTGGCGATAGCGCCCAGCGCGTCAGTCACCATGCCATCAATAGCCGTAGCGTCGAGGGCAGCGACCTGCTTGGGGTCGAAGGAGGAGTTTGGCGCAGACATAGCCTGGTGAGTATCCCAGATTGAGTGGGCCTCGCCTAACGACGGCCTTGGCGCGCCGCCTCAATGTCGACGCGAACCAATCGTGGCTACTCCCCCAGGATTGCCTTCACCAACTGGTCGACCGTTGCATCGAGATTTCCGTTGCCGGCGAGTACGAGATCCGGGTGGGTAGGAATCTCGTACTCCTGGCCGACACCCGTCATATTGGGCAGATTGCCTGCGGCCGCCTTCGCGTATAGCCCCTTGGGGTCTCGCTCCTGTGCCACGGCCAACGGGGTGTCGACGAAGACCTCCAGGAACTCGCCCGGTTCGAAGAGATCCTTAGCTGCCCGACGATCCGAGGTGAAAGGTGACACCAATGCCACAAGAACCACGATGCCGGAATCACGCATCAATTTCGACACTTCAGCCACGCGACGGACGTTCTCGGCGCGATCCTCGGGGGTAAACCCGAGATCCTTATTGAGACCGTGGCGCACATTGTCGCCATCGAGCACGTAGGTATGCACGCCAAGCGCATGCAGTTTCCGCACAGCAGCATCGGCAATTGTCGACTTGCCGGCACCGGAAAGCCCCGTGAGCCACACAACCTTGGCATCGTGGCCCATCAGCAGCTTGCGCGCCTCATGGTCGACGGCGTAGTCGTGATACTTCACATTCGCGGAACGACGCATTGAATGCGCCACCATTCCGGCAGCGACGGTGTCAGCGGTCACGCGATCCACAAGCAGGAACCCGCCAGTGTCACGGCACACGGCATAGTTATCGAGCGGAATGGGCTTGTCGGTCGCAACCTCAACGCGGCCGATGTCATTCATCTCAAGTATGCGGGCTGCATCGTGATGGCCCGTCACGACATCGATGCGGTGACGTACGTTGGTGACTGTCGCTGGCACCGAACGCGACCCCGACACCAAGAGGTACGAGCGACCGTGCGCGAGTGGTTCCTCGCCCAACCACACCATGTCAACGGCAAACCGATCTGCCGGCTCGAGGGAATCCGCATCCGTGCCCGTGATGACATCACCGCGAGTGACATCGACCTCGCGATCCAACGTGATGGTGACGGCCTGACCCCATTCGGCGCGCTCAAGATCCCTGACGTGACCGTCAACATGAAGATCGTACGTAACAATTCTGTCGATGACAGCAGGCCGTCCACTGTCAGCAATGACGATCGAGTCACCTCGCGAGATCGATCCAGAGACCACGGTTCCCGCGTAGCCGCGGAAATTGCCTTCAGCCCGAACGATGAATTGGACCGGGAAGCGGAACGGCTCCGTGCCGGTCAGCGTTGCCTCCGACTGCACCGGCTCCCACGCCTCGAGAGCACCGAGCAACGTCGGACCGTGATACCACGGCATCTTGTCGCTGGCGACCGTGATGTTGTCGCCGCTAAAAGCACTCACGGGGATCGTGATGACCTCAGCCACATCAAGACGTGCGGCAGCCGCCCGAACCGCCCCCGAGATCTCCTCGTACGTCGCGTGCTCATAAGCAACGAGATCCATCTTGTTAACAGCGACGATGATCGTCTTGACGCCCATGAGAGCGCAGATGGTGAGGTGGCGGTGAGTCTGCGAACGCACGCCCCGTGCGGCATCAACCATGAGAATCGCGACGTCGCCATTGGATGCCGCGACCGCCATATTGCGCGTGTACTGCTCGTGCCCAGGTGAGTCGGCAACGAGAACACGCCGGCCATTCGGGAGGTTCATGTGTCGATAAGCGACGTCGATGGTGATGCCCTGCTCACGCTCCGCCTCGAGACCGTCGGTAAGAAGCGAGTAGTCGATGTCACCGACGGGAACCGTTGAACCGCCTCGTCGAGTACGACGGGCGTACTCGAGAGTATCGATCGGGACCGATCCGGTCTCCGCCAGAAGACGGCCGATCAGCGTGGACTTTCCGTCATCAACAGAGCCACACGTTACGAGGTGAAGGACTGGGGTGAGTTGTGCAGCCGAGAGTGTCGTTGCCACTAGAAGTAGCCTTCCTTCTTCTTGCTCTCCATCGACTCCGAGCCACCGTCTCCATCGATCAGACGGCCGGACCTTTCCGAGTACTTCGAACCAGACATCTCGCGCACGAGATCTTCCATCGTGTCGGCAGTCGACTCCACGGCTCCGGAAAGCGGATAGCAGCCCAACGTGCGGAAGCGCACCATGCGAAGCTCTGGAGTCTCTCCATCACGTAGGGGGAAACGCTCGTCGTCAACCATGATCAATGTGCCGTCGCGCTCGACGATTGGTCGCGGCTTGGAGAAGTAAAGATCAGGAATAGGGATGCTCTCGCGCTCGATGTACTTCCACACATCGAGTTCAGTCCAGTTCGACAACGGGAAAACACGCATCGACTGCCCCGGTGCGAGTTGCGTATTTGCGGTTCGCCAGAACTCCGGGCGTTGCTTGCGCGGATCCCACTGGTGGCCAGGTTCGCGAAGACTGAAGATTCGCTCCTTCGCACGGCTGCGCTCCTCGTCGCGACGAGCGCCACCGACCGCCGCGTCGAAGCCGTATCGATCGAGCCCCTGTCGAAGAGCAACAGTCTTCATGAGGCGCGTGTATTCATGCGTGCCGTGAGTGAATGGCGTCACGCCCTCAGCAATGGCCTCGAGATTCTGGGCGATCCTGAGATCAAGGTTGAGTTCTGCAGCGCGACGATCGCGAAACTCGATCATCTCGCGGAACTTCCAGCCCGTGTCGATATGCATCACCGGGAATGGAATCGTGGCGGGCGCGAAGGCCTTTTGCGCCAGGTGGAGAAGCACGGAAGAGTCCTTGCCGATGCTGTATAGCAGGACCGGGTTCTTAAAGGCCGCAGCTGTCTCGCGATAGATGTGGATGGCCTCTGCTTCGAGTTCATCAAGGACGGCGTCATAGGGCACCGTGGACGATGTCACGCGGCTCTCCTGTCGATTCGTGCGAAAGCGGAACTTTGGGCTCTTGGTATCCCAAGTCTCGCAGATGAGCGTGGCGCAGGGGCCAGGCAGTTGTGCACCTGCGAACGACCTGCAGTAAGGCTCAGGCCTCGGAAAGAATCTCCACTGGTGCCTCGTACTCGTCCATGCCGCCAGCTCTCAAGGTGCCGTCACCGAAGGTGGGATCAGCACCCTTGGCCGCCAAAGCACGTGCGCGGGCGTCACGCCTTTCCTGTGCTGTTGCATATGCCGCTTCCGCGAACGCTTGATCAAGCGGCGGCGTCACAATGCGATTCACCGGCTTACGTGCCAGGATCCACGACTCAAGCTCAGGACCGGATTCGTACGAGGTGATCAGGCAGTAACGCGGCTCAGCGCCCGGATGCCACACTGAGTGGTAGAGACGCTGAGTGTCGAGAACCACCTGCGCCCCGGCCGGCAGCGGAATGCGCGTTTCTGTGCTCGGATCATCCTTGTCCTCACGGAGAATCATCACCGAGTCGGGATTGTCGGTCAGGTTGAAGAACGCACGGACAATCCAACCGGTGCCCTCGGGGTTAAGTCGGTTGTTGTCATCGCGATGAAGGTTGTAGATCGCATCGGCGTACGTATTCGGCTGCAACTCGATCACGCGGCAGCGACCAATGTTCGCTCCCGGCTCTTGCGCGCGTCTCGTCAGGATCGGGGCAGCGGCAACGTTCTTGGGGACCCAGACACCGTCCTTGTCAGTCTTGGGCGGCGTGTGATTCCAGAATCCGTTGCACTCCATGTCACCGTAGGCGCTTGCTAGAGGCGCGAATCGGGTATCGCCAGAGGACTTCCAGTCGACGAATTCGATGTCATGCCACTCCTGCGGATCAGCTGCCTGACCGTAGGAATCCACGATGACGTAACCCGTGTCCTCGAGAATCTGCAATCTCGTGTAGTCCATGACTCCCTTTCGCGTGGTGGCTCTTCATTCTCCCACTCGGAAGTCTCAATTCACGGCCTCGTGAGGCCATGTCGCGCCGCTGCGTCCGCGAAAAGACAGATCGCGGCTGCCGATCCGACATTGAGCGACTCGGACTCGCCGAACATCGGGATGCTCACCGTGAGATCGGCCACTTCCCGAAATGCGTCACTGACACCATGGGCCTCGGAACCGAGAACCCAGCCAATGGCGGGACGCTCAGCTCGATGGACGAGGTCATAAAGGCCGACCTCGCCATCGGCGGCGGTCACGGCCAGGCTGATACCTGCCTCGTGTGCGAGTGAGGCGATCTCCTTGGCATCTGCGCCCACGGAGATGGGGAGATGAAAGAGGGAGCCAGCAGTCGCACGAACGCATTTGCCATTATGTGGATCGACGCTGTCATGAGTCATCACGAGCCCATCAGCCCCTGCGGCATGCGCCGTGCGGATGATGGTTCCGACATTTCCGGGATCGCCGGCTCCGTCAATGATCACGATCATCGAGACACCCGGTCTCATGACTTCACTCAGCGGCCGCGTGACCCACTTGCACACGGCGATGATCCCCTGCGGCACCTGCGTCTCACCCATTGCCGCGAGCACCTCGTCAGAGACCTCGGTCACCGGAACTGGACTGGCAACAGCGAGGTTGCGACACACGTCGGTCGCGCCAGCGGAGATGAACAGCTCCTCGACTACACCTGGCCTGTTCAGCGCTTCCCGAACGGCCTGAGGACCTTCTGCCAGGAACAAAAGCGAATCGCGGCGGCCTCGCGCACTATGCAGGCGCTTGACCGCCGCGACGCGCGGCGAACGAGGTGAAGTCAGCTCAGGTGTCGAGTGACTCACGGGAAGCAACGCTTCAGGCTGCGGTTGCCGGCAATGCCGACTTGGCAACCTCAACGAGTGCGGCGAAAGCCGGCGCATCGTTGACGGCGAGCTCGGCGAGCATGCGACGGTCGACCTCGACGCCCGCGGCCTTGAGGCCCTGGATGAAGCGGTTGTACGTCATGCCCTGAGCGCGGCAGCCCGCGTTGATGCGCTGGATCCACAGGCGACGGAAGTCGCCCTTGCGCGTACGGCGATCGGCGTACGCGTAGACCATGGAGTGAGTGACCTGCTCCTTGGCCTTGCGGTACAGACGCGAACGCTGTCCGCGGTAGCCCGAGGCCCGCTCGAGGATCTCACGACGCTTCTTCTGTGCATTTACTGCGCGCTTTACACGTGCCATTTCAATCTCCTACAAGAAAAGTGTGAGTAAGGACTAGCGACCGAGGAGGCGCTTGACCTTCTTGACATCGGCGGGTGCCACAACCTGATCGGACTCGAGCTTGCGGGTGCGCTTGCTCGACTTGACCTCCATGAGGTGACGGCGGTTTGCCTGCTCATGGGTGATCTTTCCCGAGCCGGTGACCTTGAAGCGCTTCTTAGCGCCACTGTGAGTCTTTTGCTTTGGCATGTTGACCTCGTTCGCTATTCGTTAGTTGGTGGTGCTGATGTCGTCGTGCGAGTCTTCGGGTGCGGACGCCTTGGAGGAGTCCGACTTCTTGCGATGCGGGGCGAGCACCATGATCATGTTGCGACCGTCCTGCTTCGGTGTTGCTTCGACGAAACCCAACGGTTCGACATCTTCGGCAAGCTTGGCGAGAAGGCGCAGCCCCAGCTCGGGCCGACTCTGCTCACGACCACGGAACATGATCGTGATTTTGACCTTGTCGCCCGCCTTCAAGAACCGCTCGACGTGACCCTTCTTGGTCTCGTAGTCATGCGAGTCGATCTTCGGGCGGAGCTTCATCTCCTTGATGATCGTGTGCGTTTGGTTACGCCGTGATTCACGCTCCTTCATGGCGGCTTCGTACTTGAACTTTCCGAAGTCCATGAGCTTGCAAACCGGGGGCTTAGCCATCGGGGCAACCTCGACGAGGTCGAGATCAGCCTCAACTGCCAGCCGCAGGGCATCTTCGATGCGAACGATGCCTACCTGCTCGCCAGCCGGCCCGACAAGTCGGACCTCAGGCACGCGGATCCGGTCATTGATCCGGGGTTCGACGCTGATGGCGCCTCCTTGCTCGAGGTGGAGGATCTGCGCCAAAGGAAAGACCTCCGACGCAGCGCGCGGAGGCCTCGGCAACGCACGGCTACGCCCAGTGGGCTAGCCGCGCATCAGACCCGGGCACCTGAGCGATGACGGGTGGGAACCGAGGTTCCGCTTACGCGAGCAGGTGGCGAGCACCTGATCGATCTGGGCTAAGGCTACCAGGCCGTCGAGGTGGTCCAGACCAGGTGTCACTCGCCCCCCATGAGTTCCGGGAGTACCTCAGCCGGCAGCACGACTCGGGCCGGACCAGCAACGTCAATGACCAGGGCCTGGGCCCCGTCGGCGAGGGCAGCCTCAGCAGCAGCACGCGCAGGCACGGGCACGGGGCGAGCCTGCGGATTCCAGGCCGCCATGGAGTCCAGGCCCGTGAATGCGAGCAGCCCTTTCTCCCCCGCCCCATTGATCATGGACACCACAGCCATGTGACTGCTCTTGTCGGAGCCATCCTCGGCGACCTCGTCGGCCACGGCCATAACGGCTACAAGGAGCCGAGAGCCAGCAAGGGCCTTGAGCATCTCGGACTCTGATCCACATCCGCCCGCCAGGAGCTCCCGAAGCTGCGGGTCGGCAGTCCCGTCATCACCCGGAGATGGCGGGCCAACCAGACGTCGACCTTGACCGGCACTCTCGGCTGCCATGGCTAGAGACGGCAGGCGTGAATATCGGTCACCAGGATGCCTCGGGCCCCGAGCTCATAGAGCTCGTCCATGACCTGGTGCACGTCACGCGACGGGACCATCGCGCGCACTGCCGACCACGTGGAGTCGCGAAGGGAGGAGATCGTTGGCGACTCGATACCCGGAGTAATGGCGCAGGCGCGATCGAGCTCGGCGGTCAGGATGTCGTAGTCGACGAGAACATAGGAACGCGCCACCATCACGCCGTTGAGCCGACGCATGAAGGTCTCGATAGCCGGATTGGTCTCAGCACCCGTGCGGCGTACGACGAGCGCTTCCGAGACAAGGATCGGATCTCCGAGGATCTCGAGCCCAGCCTTCTTGAGCGTGGTGCCGGTAGCCACGACATCGGCGATGGCATCGGCAACTCCGAGGGCAATGGCATTTTCTACTGCCCCATCGAGTTTCACGACGCGGGCCGATATTCCGTGGTCGACAAGCCAGGCATCAAGCAGGCCTGCGTATGACGTGGCGATACGAAGTCCGTCGAGGTCGGCAATGCTCAATGAAGAGCCACTAGGTGCCGCGAAGCGGAACGTCGATGGAGCGAAGCCGAGCGCCAAGAGCTCCGATGCATGCGCTCCGGAGTCGAGGAGCATGTCGCGGCCCGTGATGCCGAGATCCAAGGTGCCTTCGCCTACGTAGATGGCGATATCTCGTGGTCGGAGGAAGAAGAACTCCACGTCATTGTCGGGATCATTGACCACAAGATCACGGGTGGAAGCGGTACGGATGTAACCGGCCTCCATGAGCATGCTACGGGCGGGCTCAGCCAACTGACCCTTATTGGGAACTGCGACGCGAAGCATGGATCCTCCGACTAAAGACGTCGATAGACGTCATCGAGGCTCACCGAGGAGGCAAGCATGAGTACCTGGATGTTGTAGAGCAACTGTGCGATTTCCTCGGCGGTGCGCTCTTTGCCCTCAAACTCTGCCGCCATCCACGACTCGGCAGCTTCCTCAACGACCTTCTTGCCCACCGCATGAACACCCTGGGCAAGCAACTTGACGGTGCCCGAGTCCGGGTCATCGTGAGAGGTCTTGCGCACCAGTTCGCTGTAGAGCTCATCAAAGGTCTTCACAGACCAAGCCTACGGGGTGCGGAGATCCTCCAAGGTGACGGCCGTGGTGATCGCGGCCCAGGAGGCCTCAGCGCCCTTGTCTTCCACGGACCCGGGAAGGCCCGCACGATCGAGAGCCTGCTGCTCGGTATCGCAGGTGAGGAGTCCGAAGCCGACCGGCATGCCCGTGTCGAGGGCGACTCGCGAAAGGCCCGACGTCGCAGCGTCACTCACGAACTCAAAGTGCGGGGTGTCACCGCGAATAATGACCCCGAGAGCGATCACGGCGTCAAAATTCTGCCGCGCACACTCTTGAGCCACGATGGGCAACTCAAAGGAGCCCGCAACGCGGATGAGGGTTGCCTCCACCCCTGCCTCAGCACATGCACGAGTCGCACCCTCTATGAGCCCATTCATCACCACTTCGTGCCACGTCGAGGCGATGATCGCTACACGCAATCCACTTCCGTCGACCTTGAGGACACTCGCGCCTGCACCACTCACGATGACTCCGTCAGGTCGTGCCCCATTCGTGACACCTTGGTATTGAGGTAATCGACATTGTGCGAGTTAGCTGCGACCACCAGTGGCACACGTTCGACAATGGAGAGCCCGTAACCCTCGAGTCCGGCTCGTTTCGCGGGGTTGTTGGTCAGCAAGCGCATTGACCTCACGCCAAGTTCTGCGAGTATCTGCGCACCTGTGCCGTAATCGCGAGAATCTGCTGGTAATCCCAGATCAAGGTTCGCATCGACCGTGTCGCGACCGGTGTCTTGCAGGCTGTAAGCACGAATCTTGTCGAGAAGTCCGATTCCTCGACCTTCGTGCCCCTTGATGTACAGCACCACACCTCGGCCTTCGTCGGCAATAGTTCGCATGGCGTTGTGAAGTTGAGGCCCGCAGTCGCATCGAAGTGAACCGAAGATGTCTCCGGTCAGGCACTCCGAGTGCACGCGTACCAGCACATTCTCACCGTCGCCGATCTCACCGCGTACCAATGCCACGTGCTCGGAGTCATCAACCGTGCTGCGGAATGCGCACACAGTGAAGTCGCCGTACTCGGTGGGCAAGGTGGCCTCCGCGACTCGGTCGACCTGGGTCTCCACCCGGCGTCGGTACCGAATCATGTCGGCGATCGAGACCAGCAGAATGCCGTGCTCATCGCAGAAGGCTCGGCAATCAGCCGCATTCATCATCGTGCCGTCGTCATTCACCATCTCGCACAGTGCGCCCGCAGGCGAAAGGCCGGCCATTCGCGAAAGATCAACAGCTGCTTCCGTGTGTCCAGGTCGACGAAGCACGCCGCCCGGAACCGCACGCAAGGGCATGACGTGCCCTGGCCGAGTGAGATCTCTCGGATCGGTCGCGGAGTCAGCCAGGACGTTGATCGTGTGAGCTCGATCCTCGGCGGAGATACCGGTGCTCACGACATCACGCGCATCCACGGAGAGCGAGTAGGCGGTGCCTTTTCGGTCCTCGTTCACGGCAGTCATCGGCGGGAGTCCGAGACGATCGAGAACTTCACCCTCCATTCCGACGCAGATGAAACCCGAGGTGTACCGAATCATGAAAGCGCATAACTGCGCGTTCGCGGCCGAAGCCGCGAAGATCATGTCGCCCTCGTTCTCGCGATCCTCATCGTCCACGACAACGACTGCTTTGCCTGCCTTAATGGCTGCGATGGCATCCTCGATGGAATCGAGTCGAATTCCGTTGGTTGATCGCGGAGCTGGGGTCGCATGCTTGATATCTGCAGGCTTGGAAGCGACGACGGCATCGCCCTCGTACATCTCGTCAGCGGGAATCACGCGTACTCCATTGCATCAGGCGTTCAACGTATTTCGCGATCGCATCTACTTCGA